>JBGSRB010000083.1:0-15599 GCA_041737735.1 Anaerolineae bacterium
GGCGTTCCGGCGAGCGCGCCCGCGCCCAACGGCGAAGTCTGTTCGGCGTCGATGAAGGCGAGACGCTTGAGATCACGCAGCAGCATCCATGCGTAGCTCATGAGCCAGTGCGCGGCGACGACGGGCTGGGCGGGCTGCACATGGGTGTAACCGGGCATGAGCATGTCAGCGTGCGCTTCGGCGGTCGTGATCAGTGCAGTAATCAGGTGGCGCGTTTGCGCGCTGAGCGCTTGCAGCGCTGCCCGCGTCCACAGACGTAAATCGGTGGCGACTTGATCATTGCGGCTGCGTCCGGTGTGGAGCTTGCCGCCGACAGTACCGACCATCTCGGTCAGGCGGCGCTCAACGGCGGTGTGAATGTCTTCATCGCCCGCTTGGAAAACAAATGATCCTGCGTCGAACTCGGCGCGCACCTGTTCCAAGCCGTTGATGAGCGCGGCGGCTTCGTCAGGTGTGATCACGCCCGCTAAGGCTAGGGCGCGGGCGTAGGCAATGCTGCCCTGAATATCCTCACGATACATGCGCTGATCAAAGCTGATGCTGTCGTTAAGCGCGCGCAGATCGGCGTCGGTGGGTTCGTTGAAGGCTCCGCCCCAGAGTGTCATAAGATGTCCTCAATTTTGGTCAGCAAAAATGGGTGGATGATGTTCCGTGAGGGCGCAGGATTGCTGCGCCCCTACAATATTGCGCTTCAGTATCCGCGTTAATCGCGCTTGAATTTGCTGTAATCGGGCTGGCGATAGCGACTCTTGCCGCCACCATCGATGCCGAGCAGCGCTTCGACTTTGAGCGGTAAGCCGTATAACTGGATGAAGCCTTCCGCGTCTTTCTGATCGTAAACATCTTCTTCACCGAATGAGGCGTAATCCTCACGATAGAGGCTGAAGGGGCTTTTGCGCCCGACGGTGATGACGTTGCCCTTGTAGAGCTTGAGGCGCACCGTTCCGGTGACATTTTCCTGCGTCACGTTGATGAAGGCATCCAAGCCTTCACGCAGGCGGGTGTACCACAAGCCGTTATAGACGAGTTCGGCGTATTTCACGGCGAGGATGTCTTTATAGTGCATGGTGTGCTTATCGAGGCAGATCGATTCGAGCGCCTGATGCGCGCGATAGACCAGTGTGCCGCCGGGGGTTTCATAGACGCCGCGCGACTTCATGCCGACGAGTCGATTCTCGACCAGATCGATGCGTCCGATGCCGTGTGCGGCGGCGAGGCGGTTGAGCTTGATGAACAGGTCAACGGGGGGGAGTGCTTCGCCATCCACGCTGACGGGTGTGCCTTGCTCAAAACCAATCTCGACGTAGGCGGGTTCGTCGGGCGCGTTTTCCGGGCTGACCGTGAGCGTGTACATGTCTTCTTCGGGTTCGTTCCACGGATTTTCGAGCGGCCCACCCTCATGACTCAAGTGAAACAGGTTGCGGTCACGGCTGTAGATCGACTTGAGCGTGCTGGTGATCGGGATGCCGAACTCTTCAGCGTAGGCGATAGCATCTTCACGGCTGCGGATGTCCCACATGCGCCATGGGGCGATCGTCACGAGTTTGGGGTTGAGCGCCATTACAGTGACTTCAAAGCGCACCTGATCGTTGCCTTTGCCCGTGCAGCCATGCGCGATCGCGTCTGCGCCTTCGAGTTCCGCGATTTCGACCAGATGCTTGGCGATCAGCGGGCGGGCGAAGGATGTGCCGAGCAGGTAATCACGCTCATAGACTGCGCCCGCGCGCATGGTCGGATAGACGAAATCGGTCAGAAATTCTTCGCGTAAGTCACGGATGTAAAGCTTACTCGCGCCGCTTTTCAGCGCTTTCGCCTCTAAGCCGTCGAGTTCTTCTTCCTGACCGAGATCGGCGGTGAAGCAGATGATCTCGGCGTTGTAGTGCTGCTGTAACCAATGGACGATCACCGACGTATCTAAGCCGCCGCTGTACGCCAAAACAATTTTGCTGACTTCCTTCTTCGCCATGCTGTCATGCTCCTTGAGGTAAATAAAAAAGACCCCGATCATGAGTTCGGGGTCTTTACATCCACGATGTGACGGTTGATTTCAGCCGCCGCGCACGTCAAATGCCCCGAACTGATGGCTCAGTACGGCGACGACGGATGCGGCGGGGCGAAATAGTGTAACTATTCATAGCGCAGAAGGATAACGCAAGTTCTGACATTGTCAAGCGAATCATAAAGTGGTGTCGGGCGATCCGTCGAATAGATTATCAAAATACTGTTAATAAATAGAATTTCAATTAAATATTCTGCATGAAAGCGTGAGTATTAAGAAAAATTAAATCTAAATGGCTATATTTATGCTGTATAATGGTATAGTCGTCGATTAAATTCTGATACATTCAAGGGAAATGTTAATGCTGCGCTACTTTCGCCATGCAATCTTGCTCGTTATAACTACAATTTTTACATTTAATATCGCTGCGCCTCCGGTATATGCTGTTACTTATATCGTGACCAATTTGAACGATAACGGAAGTGGCTCGCTGCGGCAGGCAATTCTAGATGCTAACTCGACTCGTGATAACGATATCATCACATTCAACGTGAATGGAGCGATTGACCTGACGAGTGGGGAACTGGTCATCAACAGTGCTGTTACCGCAGGTAGCTTGATAATACAAGGTAATGAAAACATCTTTATTGGTCGCAATAGTACGACGAGCTTTCGCCTCTTCACTATTGCTTCCGGCGCCGATGTCATGCTCAGCGGATTGACGATCACCAATGGCAATGCACAAGAAGGTGGAGCGATTTTCAACGAAGGCAGATTGACATTAGACACCAGCATTCTGCTTTCTAACACTGCCTCAACGACGGTGCCGGGTTCTCGTGCGTATGGTGGAGGCATTTACAACGCTGGTACTTTGTCGGTCACAGACAGTATTATCATCGCTAATGGGGCTTCAGGCACAGGCGCCCTTGGCGGGGCAGTTTACAATACGGGACGTTTCGCTATCACAAGTAGTCGCATCCTGTACAACACAGCGCCGCGAGGTGGCGCAATTTATACTGATAGCAGCGAGCGACCGCTTTCGATCACGAATTCCTGCATTGTCGAAAATAGTGACACAACCGTATTCAACGCTGGCGAAAATCCCATAAACGCTACAGGCATCTGGTGGGGAACACCATCAGGTCCTTACATCGGAGATGCGCCTGTTGGTACAGGCAGCAGCGTTAGTGTGGGCGACAGCATCAACGGTACGGGCGAACCAACTTCATTGGTGAATGTAGGACTGCTGGATTTGCCAGCCGATTATGGTACTTTGAACACACTGCCGAACGGCAATTGGCTTACAACTGCGCCGCCACTTTGTCCCGTGTGTTCGAGTGTGCCGGGTACAGGGCGCGTGTGTCAGTTTCCTGAAGAAACACAGCTTAGTTGAAGGCGTGACACGGCGCGCCCGATAAAACTACAATTCATAGAGTGGTGTCGGGCGATCCGTCGAAAAGATCGCCGACGCGCAACACGATGTCGGGTAAACAGGCGAACACCGCGTGATCATCGGCATCGAAGGCGCGCGGCGTGGCATATTCCCCTTGATCAGGCAGCGTATACAAACGCAGTTGGCGCGCGGATGGGTCGATTACGGCATATTCGGGGATGCTTGCTTCGGCGTAAGCCTTGAGCTTGATATCTTCATCGTAGGTGGCGTTGCCGGGCGACAGCACTTCGATGATCAGATCGGGAATACCACGAATGCGCCGATCATAGATGATGCCTGCGTTGGCTGTGCGAATGACGACGAAATCAGGTTGTACGGCTTGTCCCGTAGGCAGTAAAACGCCAATGGGGGATGTATAGGCGAAGGCTAAATTGGCACTTTCGGCTGGAAATCCGATGTATTTGAATAGACGCGAAATGATCCATTGATGGAAGCTGCTCGGCGAAGTCGTCATATATAACACTCCATCAATGAGTTCATAGTAGGCGTCGTCGGCGGAAATCTGTTCCCAATCCGCGATTGTCCAGCGTCCTTGTTTGGGACCTTTGACTGCCACCGCATTATCGACCGGAATCGCCAGCGTCGTCATCGCATTTGCTCCATTACTTCACTTACGCTGATTGTACACTGACTCACAGGTCGAGCGCGCCGCCTGTGCCGCTGTCGTAATGTGCGATGATGGCTTCCGCGACCTGTTCGGGCGTCAGCGCACCGTTGGGCAGCTTGAACGGGACGTTATCCCAGAATGGGGTCGCGACGGCAGGCGGACGCACAATGCTGATCTTGAGTTTGCGCTGTTCCTTGCTCAAGATCGCGGCCAGCGCTTCTAAGCCCGCTTTGGCGGCGGTATAAGCGCCGAAGCGCGGCAGTTGGATTTTATCCACATACGCGCCGATGAACATGAGCGCGCCGCCTTCGTTGAGCAAGTTGATGCTGGACTGCGCCGTGAGCTGCGCGCCCGTGAGGTTGGCGTTGATCACGCGCGTCCATGTGTCCGCGTCGATGTCGGAAAGCGGTTGGGCGGCGATCCCGCCAGCCGCGTAGACGACCAGATCGACGCCGGTAGTTTCGTAGGCGATCAGCGTGGACGCCTCTTTGATGCTATACGGATGATTAGCATCGAACGCGACGCGGAAATCAGCTTCCGGCGGGATGCGATCTTCGGTGCGGGCGGCGGCGTAGACTTTCCAACCGCGCGCTTTGAGGGCGGATACAAGTGCCGCGCCGATCCCGCCGGATGCGCCCCAGATTAGGGCTTCAGGCATAGTAATGAGTCCTCCACAAGCAAATGGGCGAGTTTTAAGGGGCGTAGCAATTCTACGCCCCTAAACGTAGATTGACAGCTTGGCGCTAGGCGGCGCGGGCGGATGTTCCGTTGCCGCGATTAAGGACGAACGTGCTGAGCAGAGCGGCGATGCCGACCAGCGCCGCCGTGATGCCCGCCGACAGCGCGATCACGCTGACTTCAGGGAAGCGGTTGATGATGCCGACGAACGCCCAGATGATTACGGCGGCATAGGCGATATCGCGGTTGAGATAGGCGAACGCGCCCGCGATGATCGCTGCGACGACGATCATGATCGCGCCCCACGTTTCATAAGCGATACCGAAGCCGTCCCAACCGGCATCGATCAACACATAGGTGACGTTCGCCACCGTCGCTACGGTGATCCAGCCGAGATAGATGCTGAACGGGATGCTGGTCGTCCATGTTTCGACGGCTTTGAGCGCGCCGCCCGCGCGGATCGCCAGATAAATCTTCACGAGCGCGAACAACAGCGCTGCCATCGCCACGGTGCTGAGCGCAAATTGGTTGTAATGGAACAGCAGCAGCCATACGCCGTTAGCGACGCCCGTCCATGCGAACCAATAGCCGATGCGTCGAAACAGCGGATTCTCACGCTGCGAAGGCAGGGCTTGATAGATGGTGAACGCTATAAGCCCGATGTAGATCACGCTCCAGATGCCAAAGACATAGTTGGCAGGCAGAAAGTAGTTATCCGTAAAGCGATTGGCGATCTCGGCGCTGGTTTGCCCATTGAAGGGCAAAATTTGTGACAGCGCGTTGACGATGAGCGTGCCGACGAGTGCCGAAATGTTGACGATCTGACGAACAGTATCGCGGTTCATGGTAGTTGTTAACTCCTGTTGTGAGCGGGTTCAACCCGCAAGAAAAGCAATCAGGTCTTGATTAAACTGGGTGGGCTGTTCTTCCATCGGCAAATGTCCAGTTTGCGGATAGGTGATCCACTGGGGATCGGGCAGCAATTCGCGCAGCTCCAGCCCGCGCCCAATAGGAACCCATTCATCATCTTCGCCCCAGATGATGAGCGTCGGGGCGTCGATGGCGGCGATCTGATCAGGCGTCAGCGCTGGTCCGTCGAAGCCACGCCCACTGATCACATCGAGCAGCGCGCGATCCCAATCGCGCACGCGCAGCGCGGTTTGATACCCTGCTGCTACTTCAGCCGTCACTAGATCAGGATCGTAATAGGCGGTGCGTTGTAAATCAGCGAACATCGATGGTTGCACGAACGTCCGCGCGCCGATCAGCGCCCAACGCTCAAATGGCGGGATGCTCAATAAGGTTGCAACGATCTCCGGTGCGCCCCCGCCCATGTCGGACGCATCATCCGCGATGCTGACCGAACCCGCCACGAACACAAGTTGATCCACCCGTTCAGGATATTCGACCGCGAAATAGCTGATCACGCCACCGCCCATGCTGTGACCGACTAGCGTGGCACGGTCGATGTTCAGTGCGTCCATGAAAGCGGCGGTAAAAGCGGCTTGCTGCGCCTGCGTCATGGGCAGATCGCCCGTTTTGGCGGATAAACCATAGGGCGGGCGGTCAAACGCGATCACGCGGTAGCCTGCTTCCGCCAGCACGGGGATCGTTGCGCGCCACGAGAAAGTCGAAGCGCCCCACCCGTGCAGCAGTACAATTGGATCGCCCGCAGGATCGCCAGCTTCGCGGTAATAGGTGCTGAGTCCGTTGACGGTGATGAACGCGCCGTCACCATCCGCGAACAGGGCTGGATCATCGCCAATTGACGGCAGCGGAATCAAAAAGGGCAGCACAAAGATGATGAAAATCAACAGGACGAACAGGCGCAGTAACCAACGGCGCATGGGCTAGCCTTTCGCGGCTTTGAAGGCGGCAAGCGCGCGCGCACGCGCGAACTTGTGATCGATGATTGGCGCGGGATAATCCGGCGGCGGCGTGGGCATCGTCCACGGCGCGTGAATGTATTCATCCGGCACGTCGCGCAGTTCTGGCACGAAATGACGAATGTACGCGCCCGTAGGATCGAACTGTTCCGACTGCGACACCGGATTGAAGATGCGGAAATAGGGCTGTGCGTCGGTTCCCGTGCCAGCCGACCACTGCCAACCGCCGTTATTCGCTGCCGGGTCGCCATCGATCAGGTGGCGCATGAAGTGCAGATCGCCCGCGCGCCAGTAAATGAGCAGGTCTTTGGTCAGGAAACTGGCGACGATCATGCGGGCGCGGTTGTGCATCCAGCCGATTGTGAGCAATTGACGCATGGCGGCATCCACCACCGGATACCCAGTTTGCCCGGCTTGCCATGCAGCGAGATCATCGGCATCTTTGTGCCATTCTACCTGATCATATTCGGGGCGGAAGCTGCGCTTTAGCACATGCGGGAAGTGGTTCAGAATGTGCATATAAAATTCGCGCCAAGCGATCTCGCTGATCCACACATCGACGGATTGGGCGTGGGCCGCGTTGTCAGCACGAGACTTGGCGCTCATGGCGGCGGCGTAAGCCTGTCGCGGCGAAATCATGCCGAAGCGGAAATAGGGCGATAATGCCGATGTGCCAGCGTTGGCGTCGGTGAACGGGTTGATGGTCAGTTGATTGCGCTGATCGACATACGTGTAGACGCCGGCTGACATGAAGGCGTCCAAGCGATCCTGCGCGCTAGACGCGCCCGCTGGCGGTACATCGATGGTGTCGTTTACGCCTAGATCACGCAGCGACGGGATAGGCGGCTGATCGAGATCGCGCAGATCGTGGAAATGTTCCGCCGTGAGATCATAGTGCAGCACGTCGGGTTTAGGCAGTGCTAGCCAAGCGCGCTTAAACGGCGTGTAGACGACATAGGGATCACCGTCGGCTTTAAGCACAGCATCGGGTGGGTGCAGCAGCGCGTCGTCATAAGCGTAAACAGGAATTCCAAGCGTGGCGGCTAGTCCAGAATCGCGCTTGATGGCGTAAGGCGAGTAATCGCGGTTGAAATAAAGCGCGGCGGCGTTGGTTGTGCTGACGAGATCGACCAGCACTGTGAGCGGATCACCGTGCCGGACGAGCAGATTGCGCCCCATTGCCCGCAGATCAGCCGCTAACGCCTCCAAGCCCGCGAGCATGAATTTGAGGCGAGCGGCGCTGAAGCGTTCGCCTTGTAGCAGCATCGGATCGAAGATGAAAAGCGGCATGATCGGCGTGCCTGAATCAAGCGCGGCTTGCAGCGCGGTGTTATCGCGCAGACGCAGATCACGGCGCAACCACAAAATCACGGGCTGCATCAGACTTCCACCGTTTCCGCTGCTTGATCGACCAGTCGCGCCCGCACGCTTGGTTTGGGCAGTTGACGCAGCACATCATCGGCAACGCGCAGCGCGCCCAGTGTGACGCCCGCTGTCGATTGACCGGGGAAGATTGAGTCCCCGACTAGGCGAATGTTGGCGACGCCCGTCAGCGGTGTGCGCGCTTTGAACAGCGAGGTTTGCGGAAAGCCGCCGACCATGCCCAAGTGCCGTCCGGTGTAGAACTGGTACGTTATGGGCGTGCCGGGCATGAGCAGATCGACGCCCGCGCGGAAACCGGGCAGCGCTTGATCGATGTTGGTCAGCATGATGTCGGCATATTCATCTTTGCGCGCGGCGTAAGCTTCGGGATCGCGTTCGAGCAAGTCCCACCACTGCTTGACTTCGGTGTGTGTGGTGACGGTCACAGCGCGGAATCCGGCGGGCGCACGCGATTGATCCCACAAGGGCGACATCGAGATGAAGATGCTGCGTGTTTCACCGAGGGCGCCTGTCATATCCATGATGATCTGGTGATGGTCAGGGGTGTCGGCGGGCAGGGCGTCGGCGCGCAAACCGAGATGCAGCACGAATGCGCCCCAACCGGGCTGGCGCGTTTGCGTTTCGCGGTGCAAACCGCGCGGGCTGTCATCACCGAGCAGATCATCGAGCGACCACGGCGTGAGATTGGCGATTACGTAATCGGCGGCGAATGTGCCTTTGCGCTTGGTTTCGACGCTGACGGCGCGCCCGTTGATCTGGTTGATGCGCGTGACCTGATGGCGGAACAAGACTTGTCCGCCCAATTCACGGATTTTCTCAACCAACTGCTCGCTGATGCCGCCGATACCGCCTTCCACGTGATAAACGCCTTGCCGCGCCAGATCGAGCGCGGTGGCACTCCATAGAGCGTTCGCGCCGCGTGACGTGGTTTGCGCGCTGATCAACAACTGCGCGTCGATGAAGCGCACAAACGCAGGATCGTGGGCGAGTCCGCGCCAGCGCAACCACTGCTGCGCGCTGATCAAGGCGTGGGGGATCACACGCAAATCGCGCGGAAAGTTGGCGAGTCCGACTTTGACGAGTTGGGCCACTTCCGCTGCATTGGTGGGAATCCACGGCAAGCCTTGCGCCGACAGCGACCAACCGAGTTCAGCTAACGCGGCTTGTTCGCGCCAGAATGAAGCGGTGTGCGGGAAAGCGCGCAGCACATCGGCATTATCGCGTGTGAGAGCGATCACGCGATCCGGCAGATGCACAACCCACGCCGGATCGTGCTGATGCACGTTCCACTCGATGCCCAAGCGCTTACCCGCGACGTAATGAGGCCCATTCGGCTGAAAACCGCCCGCGACGGTCGCGCCTGCTTCAAAGCGATAACCTTTGTGGAAGAATGTCCCTGCGCTGCCGCCGGGGTAGGTTTGTCCTTCCAGCACGGTGACTTCATGCCCCGCTTGCGCCAGCAGTGCGGCGGTGGTCAAGCCGCCGACGCCCGCCCCAATGACGATGACGCGACTCATGACTGCGCGGCTCCGTTGGCGGGCAGGTTAATCTTAGGCGCGGCTAGGCGCGTGCGAAAATGACGATAAAGGAACAAAATTCGCAGCGGGATCATCCCGAACAGCAAACGCCCCAACAGAGACCATACACCGCCATTAGTGTATTCAATGGTGATGCGATCGATCAGTTCGACGCCGTCGACGCGCTGCTCGAAAATGTGTTCATGTACCCACTTATCGACGGGACCTGAGATCATGCGGTCAATGAACGAAGTCGGCGTGGGACCTGGTTCGTGGTGCGCTTTCCAGCGGACGGGCAGGGGCCCAAACCAGAGCGTAAATTCCATCGTGGCGTCGGTCATCGAGCGCCAGTCGCGGCGGTGAAGCTGCATGATGATCGGCGGCGGTGTGAGGATGTTCAGCGCGCGCGGGTCTTCATGAAACGCGATCATCTGCGCCAGCGACGCGGAAATGGTCGAACGGTGTTCAAATATGGGCATGGCGTGACTCTCCAGTGTGGTCTACATAAGCATAAGCCTAGCGTAAACGCCTTATCCGCAGATCATTTCGAGATGAAAATTGGATGAATACGGGCATAAATGCGTTTTGTGAGCCGTTAACAACCTCAAAAAATAGCTAAGGTCTCGAAAAACTTGTTAAGAACTGTCAAGATTACAATTTTCAATCTTGTGCAAATGTTCGCTAACTTGATATAATGCTCGATCTGTGCGAACATATGTTTTGCACAAAGCGCTTGGCAGATCAACAGATAAGGGGGGATTGTCTTGGCGCAGAACAGCGAATTTACGATCAAAGATGCGTATCGTTATAACCGTTCCAGTCCGGTGCGGTGGATTGTCTCGCACGTGTGGCGCTATAAGTTTTTCTTGATCGCCACGATGTTGCTGTACATCACGGCGTGGTTCTCGTTTTCGGGCAGTCGCTTTTTACTGGGCGTCGCGGCGGAAGAAATTGTGAATCCGACTGCGCCGGATGGTCTGCTGCGGATCGCGCTGCTGATCCTCTTTGTGCTGCTGATCGGCGACAGCCTCTCGGCGCTGGCAGGCAGTTTGTCGATGGAGACGCTGGCGCAGCGCTTAGCGCGTGACTCGCGCGAAGAACTGTACAGCAGCCTGCTGCAAAAAAGCCAAACCTTTCATGATCGGCAGCGCGTGGGTGATATTATGGCGCGCGCGACCGACGACGTGCAGCAGTTGAATACGATGGTCAATCCCGGCTTGCTGTTCATCTCGGAATTGGTGTTCGGCTTGGCTGTGCCGATGATCTTCATGGCGTTCGTGCGCCTTGATCTGCTGCTGGTGCCGTTGATCTTCGTGGGCGTGTATGTGATCACGGTGCGCTTTTATATGGCGGAACTCAACCCGGTGATCGGTAATCAACGCGGGGCGTTCGGTTCGATGAACGCCGGACTCGAGGAAACGATCAGTGGCATTGAGGTGGTGAAAGCCAGCGCGCAAGAACCGTTCGAGCGCAAGAAGTTCTATACGAACGCGCGTCGCTACCGCGATTACTTCGCGCAGCAAGGGCGCGTCGAAGCGCGCTACCTGCCGATGCTGTTCTACGGCTTCGCCCTTGGCTTGTTCTTCCTGCATTGCATGGTGCTGTATGGACAGGGCTTGCTGACGATCCCCAACATCATCTCGGTGATCGGCTTGATGGCGGCGATTCGCTTCCCGATCTTCATCTCGATCTTCGCGTTCTCACTGGTGCAGTTGGGCGTGACCAGCGCCGAACGCATCTTGCAGGTGATCAACGAGGAAACCGAACTCGACGAAAACGCTGAAGGCTACAGCGCGCCGATGCGCGGCGAGATCGTGTTTGAGAATGTGTCGTTCGGGTATGAAGATGGTACTGTCTTGGATGGCATTTCCTTCCATGTGCAGCCGGGCGAAACGGTGGCGATTGTTGGGCAGACGGGCAGCGGTAAAAGCACGCTGACGCAGTTGATCAACCGTACCTATGACGTGACCAGCGGGCGCATTCTGATCGATGGCGTGGACGTACGCCAGTGGAGCATGGCGGCGTTGCGTTCGCAAATCCCGAAGATTGAGCAGGATGTGTTCCTGTTCTCGCGTTCGGTGGCGGAAAACATCGCGTTTGGCGCGCCGGGAACACCTCAAGCCGAGATCGAGCAGGCGGCGCGTGAGGCGCAAGCGCACGAGTTCGTCATGAGTTTCAACGACGGCTACGAGACGAAAGTTGGCGAGCGCGGCACGATGCTTTCCGGTGGTCAACGCCAGCGGATCGCGCTGGCACGCGCCTTCTTGAGCGATCCGCGCGTCTTGATTCTGGACGACTCGACCAGCGCGATTGACAGCGCGACGGAAGATGAGATTCAGCGGGCGATCCGCCGCGCGCAAACTGGGCGCACGACGTTGCTAATCACGCATCGCTTGTCGCAGATTCGCTGGGCGGATCATATTCTGGTGCTGGAACAGGGCAAGGTGATCGCAGCGGGTAAGCATGAAGAACTGCTGCGCTCATCCGAACCATATCGGCGCATCTTCGCGCGTTATGATGCCGCGCTGCCGCCGCTGGAAACAGAACCGCAAACCGCGTAAATCGCTTGGTGCGTGTAAAGAAGGGGTGAATTCATGGGCTTTCTAATGGATGGTCTCGACGCTGAGGCCTATGACCGTCAGTATACGGATGGCGCGCTGCTGCGGCGGATCGTGGGATATTTTCGTCCGCAACTGCCGCGCATGATCGCGGTGGCGGTGGCGATTCTGCTGACATCGGCGGTGAATACGGGGCTGCCGATCTACATCTCGCTGAGTCTAGACGAGATCGAGCAGGCGGGCGGCATGGCGCTGGCGGATGTGCTGATCCGCATCACGGTGGTGATCGTGATTCTGGGGACGCTGGGCTGGCTGTTCAACGCGGTGCGCCAATGGTTATCGGCGGCGGCGGTGGGTAACGTGACGCTGAAACTGCGCGAAGATGCAGTTGATGCGGTGCTGAAGCGCGATCTCTCGTTCTACGATCAATATCCTTCGGGCAAGATCGTGAGCCGCGTCACGTCGGATACGCAGGCGTTCTCGTCGGTGGTGAATCTCGCAACCGACCTGATGAGCCAGATTCTGCTGATCTTCTTTTTGGTGGGTTATCTGTTTCTGGTCAATGTGCAGTTGACGCTGGTTCTGCTGGCATTAGCACCGTTCATTGTGTTCACGGCGCTGCAATTCCGGCGGATTGCGCGCGATACCGTTACACAGTCGCGCCGCGTCAACGCGATCGTCAACTCGCACATTCAGGAAACGGTCAGCGGAATCAGCATTGCCAAGACGTTCCGCCAAGAGCAGGCGGTCTATGACGAGTTTCTGAACGTCAACAGCGACTCGTACCGCATCAACCTGCGCACGGGCTATGTGTTCAGCAGCATCTTCCCGATTCTGAACGCGCTGGCAGCGTTCGGTACGGCGGCGCTGGTGTATTTCGGCGGTGTGAATGTTCAGGACGGCGCTTTCTCGATTGGTGATTGGTATCTGTTCCTGCAAGGGCTGGCGCTGTTCTGGTTCCCGCTGACGAGCATCGCGTCGTTCTGGAGTCAATTCCAATTGGGCTTGGCGGCGGGTGAGCGCGTGTTCGCTCTGATCGATGCCGAGTCGAAAGTGGTGCAGACGGGTAATCACACGCTGGAGTCGATTCGCGGCGAAATCGTGTTCGATCAGGTTAAATTTGCCTACACCGAGAACGAACAAGTGCTGGATCGCTTCTCGTTGACGATTGCGCCGGGCGAAACGCTGGCGCTGGTCGGACATACGGGTTCGGGCAAGTCGAGCATCGGCAAGCTGGTGTCGCGCTTCTATGAGTTCCAAAGTGGGCGCATTCTGATCGACGGGCATGATATTCGCACGTTGAACATCGATGCGTATCACGCCAAGCTCGGCATTGTCACGCAGTCACCCTTTCTGTTTGATGGCACGGTGCGCGAGAACATCCGGTATGGACGCAGCAGCGCCAGCGATGTCGAAGTCGAACGCGCGGCGCAGTTGGTCGGGCAGGGCGACTGGATCAAGGTGCTACCCAATGGCTTGGATACCGAAGTGGGCGAGCGCGGCGGCAGCTTATCGATGGGGCAGCGGCAGTTGGTGGCGTTGTCGCGCGTGCTGCTGCAAGACCCGTCGATCTTCATTCTGGATGAGGCGACCGCCAGTGTTGACCCGCTGACCGAGACGCTGATCCAGGAGGGCTTGGATGTGGTGTTGCAAGGGCGCACGTCGATTGTGATCGCGCATCGCTTAAGTACGATCAAGAACGCGCATCGCATCATCGTGCTGCGTCAGGGGCAGATCATCGAAGAAGGCACGCACGACTCGTTGTTGGCAGGCGCTGGACATTACGCGGAACTGTACAATACCTATTTCCGCCACCAGAGTTTGGAATATCTGAACACCAATCCGGATGAACGGTTGGCGTTAGAGACCTAAGCGGCGGGTTGTGTGCTTAATGGTGTGCGTGCATAATGTGCCTCTCGATGGGTGGATGACCTGTCGAGAGGCATTTTTTATTTCGCGCGTTCGGATGGGTGAGGTTGGGCATGGAAGTGTGGCTGACGTTGTTGGTTTTGGCGGCGGCAATGGTGCTGTTCTTCACCGAGCGCCTGCGCGTGGATGTGGTGGCGTTGGGTGTCGTCGTGATCTTACTGGGCAGCGGCATTCTGACCACCGAGGAAGCGTTAGCGGGCTTTTCCAGCACAACGGTGATCAGTATCGCGGCGCTGTTCGTGGTGGGCGGCGCAGTGTTCCAAACGGGCTTGGCGGCGATGATCGGGGATCGCATTCTGCGCGTGGCGGGTGATAACGAAACGCGCCTGCTGGTGGTGCTGATGGTCTCGGTCGCGCTGATGTCGGCGTTCATCAGTTCGACGGGCGTCGTCGCGCTGATGCTGCCCGCTGTCGTAAGTTTGGCGAAGCGCGCCAAGCTTGCGCCATCACGCTTGCTGATGCCGCTGGCTTTCAGTTCACTGGTGGGCGGCGCCACCACGCTGATCGGCACGCCGCCGAACATTATCGCGTCGAATACGCTGCGCGCGGCGGGCTATGCGCCGTTCGATTTCTTCAGCTTTACGCCGCTGGGCTTGCTGCTGGTGGCGGCAGGCGTGATCTACATGCTGACCTTGGGGCGACGGTTGCAGCCTGTGCGCCAACCGGAACAGCGTCCGCAGCAAATGGAGAGTCCGTCTCAGTTGTTTGAGTTGTATCGCCTGCCCGATAACCTGTATCGCCTGCGCGTGCGGCGTGACTCGCCGCTGGTGGGGCAGACAGTCAGGCTGTTGAACCTGCGGAACGAATTTGACGTGAACATCATCAGCATTGTGCCGGGGCGTAATGGCGTGCGCGCTACTGGGCTTCAGCAGCCCGTGCGTCCAGAACCGGAGCGTATGATCGCGGTTGATGATGTGCTGCTGGTGCAGGGCGAAGGTAATGCAGTGGGACGCGCGGGTGCGGCGCTCAACTTAGGTATCATCGCGAATGATCCCGTGCTGGAGGGCGACATCATCACCAATGAAGTCGGCATCGCGGAAGTGCTGCTGCGTCCGCGCTCGACACTGGTGGGTAAATCGCTGAGTGAACTGCATTTCGGCACAACTTATCATCTGACCGTGTTGGGGTTGTATCGTCCCTCAACCCCATCTGAGGGGATCGATCTGAAGCATACACCGCTGAAATTCGGTGATGTGCTGCTGGTGCAGGGGCGCTGGAAGGATATTTTCGCGCTCAAGCGGCTGCGTCATGATTTCATCGTGATGGGCGAACCGGAAGCGGTCGAGATGGGCGCATTCGCTCGCGTGTCGCGGGCAGGCTTGACGCTGGCGATCATGCTGGCGATGGTGTTGGCGATTGTGTTCAACCTGATGACGCTGACGCTGGCGAGTATGGTCGCGGCGGGCTGTTTGGTGCTGACCGGCTGCGTGACTGCGGATGAAGCCTACGAATCGATTGACTGGAAAAGCCTGATCTTGATCGCGGGGATGCTGCCGATGAGTACGGCGCTGGTCAATGTCGGCATCGTCGAGCAGGTGGCGGCGTGGTTCGCGGGAACATTGGGCGATATGGGTCCCTTGGCAGTGCTG
>JBGSRB010000084.1:0-2043 GCA_041737735.1 Anaerolineae bacterium
CGATCAGCGTGTTGTAGAACAACCACACGCCCATGCTGCCGACCGGGTTCTGCGGGTCGTGATGCGGACTCGCCGCCGACGCCATGATCACGCCGTTGGCGCGCCAGAAGTGCGCCGCGTTAGTGACGTGGTCGATCAGCGTGCGGGCGTGAGCGGGCGCTACAGCGCCCTTCGGCGCTACGTCCCCCGACCACAGCGGCAGCACGCCGTTGAGGTCAAAGTCGGTGGTGTCGAGTGTTCGCACGTCAATGCGATAGGCGGCGATTAAGCCTTCCGCACGCACGCGATCCAGCGCGGTGAACGCCGCCTGCGTGGTGTAAACGCCGCGTCCGGTACTCCACACAAAATCGCTGGTTTGAAGCTGTTCAAGCACAGGCTTGCCGTTGTGATCGCGTCCTTCGATCACCAGCGTGAGGCGGGGCGGACGTTCAGCACCGCCGCGCACGGTGATGATCACGCGGGCGGGTGCGGGCAGTTCCAGCGCGAGAACCTGATCTTGATCGCCGCGTCCGTCGCTCAGCAGCACGCGCCCCGCTTGCGTCAGATGGGTGTCGCGGTCGCGATAGTGATAACGTCCGTCGGCGTCGCTCCACAGTTCAGCCAGCAATCCACGCAAACGATCAATGTGCTGATCGAGGGTATCGGTGTACGAGTCGAGCTTCAAGCGCTGTGCCAGCGCGCGCAGGCTGATCGCTTCGGAGAGCAGATACGCCGCCAGATCGGGCGACTCGACCGCGCGCACACTCGCATTTTGCCCGAAGGGGAGTCCCTGCGCGAACGTGGGGAAGAAGGGATAACCCATCTGGGCTTCGCTCGTCCATTCGGGGAAGCCGTCGCCGTCAGCATCGTGATCGCGCTCCAGCCAGCGGGCGAAGAAGCGCAGCAGCGGCGGGAACACTTCCGCCAAGAACGCATCATCGCGCGTGATCTGTCCGATCTGCCACGCCAAGCGCGCCAAAATCGGCGGACACAACACGCCCATCGATCCGCCGCCTAAGCCGGGCTTAGCGTCGATCCAGCCGTCGCCGCGCTGCACGGCGATGAAATTACGGATCACGCCCTGCGCCAGCGCTTTGTCAAGCGGCGCGACAGCTAACGCGGTCAGATAAGCCAAGTGCGCGCTTTGCCCGCTCCAACTGCGGGGCATGTCCGCGCCGTTCCCGCGCACGCTGTAACCCTCACCGGGGTGACGCGCGCCCACAGGCGATGGATGCGGTAGAAACGCCGTCGGCTTGAGGAAGGCTTGCAGCGTTTGTTGATAGCTAAAGGCGATCACGGTGTCGAGCGCGGGATCACCCGTTTCTACAGCGGGGACAGCTTGATTTAAGCGCGCGATGCGCCGCAGCGGACTGTTCCACGTTGTGCTAAGCGCGCGTCGCGCGGAGGCTAACGAGTCGCTCAGGGATGATTCCGCCGCGAACACCAAGCGTAAACTGGCGCTGCCGCGCGCTTTGAGCGTCAGATTAGTGGTGATGTGCTGTCCGTCGTCGAGCGCGCTGTTTTCGAGCAGCACCAGCGGAAACGACCGCCCGATCTGCCCGAACGTCAGCACCGCGCCGCCACCCGTGCCATTCGCCGTGCCGCCTGCTAAGGGCTTGACCTTCAATTCGCGGTTATTCGCCACCGCGAAGCCGACCAGTTGCAGCGCCAGATCAACAGGCGCGCTCGCGCTGTTCTTGAGCGTGAACGCCACGCCCAACGTGTGCGAATCGATCACCCACACGTCGGTGCGCGCGCTGATCGCGGGTGTCAGTTGGGCTTCAAGCTGCATGTAAGCGGGGGCGAAGCGCGTGATCGCGGGCGGGCTGACATAACCCGCCGCTAAATACACGGGGCGACGCTCGATGATCCACATCGGTACGAGACTGAGCAAGCCGACGCGCCCCCCCAAGCCCGTGCGTAAGGCGAACGCGGGCGCGTCAGCACCATCAGGCGCAGACAACGCACCCAGCGCGACTTCCCACGCTTGATCATCGGTGAAGTCGGTCGCGCTGGTGCGCGCATCGGCGGCAAGCTGCTGCGCGAACGGATCAGCGGCGGTCA
>JBGSRB010000165.1:0-3781 GCA_041737735.1 Anaerolineae bacterium
CCTTCATCGCCGTCTTTGTCGATGCCGATCACGGGCAGATCGACCGCCGCCTTGATCGCTACAACATCGGGGGGGCTGTTGGCGCGAATGCCGACCGCACCGCCCACCTGCGCGGCAACTGCCATGCGTGCCATGATGTGCGCGCCATGCAGCGGCTCATCGGGCAGCGCTTGACACGAAACAATTAAACCGCCGCGAAACTTGTTGATGATGTCATCTTTGTGCATGGCGTGTCCTTTTTTGCGTTAGATCAAGGCTTTTGCAAAGGCGGCTGCAAATTGGTGTGCCAATTCGCCCCAGCTTAAGTTGCGGGTGATGTGTGCGCTGTCGATATGTTCTGAATCGGGCAGATGCCGGTTGAGTTCTGCTGTCAGCGCGTGCAGTTTATCGAGATCGACATCCAGTCCGATTGGAGAAAGAGGATTGATCGATAGATGGTCATGCAATGGGCTGGTTTCAGCAAGGATGCCGCGCACCAGCAGCAGTTGATAATGTTTAGTAGCGTACCCTAGTTGGTTATCAAAATGATCGAACACCCAGAAGATCGCGCCGCCGTGATCGAGAATGCGCTTTTGCAAGCGCCATGTCTGCCAGTGATCTGCGTGAACTTCAGCGGGTGACATGTTCGTTTCCACACATAACTGCGCCAGCGCACCCGCCGCCTCGCCAATCGCACACTCAACCGGATGCAGGCGATACGCGCCGTTAGTGAGATGCGTCGTGCCGATGTTCTTGCACGCCGCGATCAGATTGCGCGCTCCCACACGCGGGATCAACGCGCCCAATGGAATCTGAAACGGCTTGGTCGGCGCATACATGGATGCGTCAGGATTGCCCACGCACGGATGCAAGTCCAGCGCGTACCAGCCAACGCCGACCGCATCGGGATAGAGGCGCGCGCGCGCGCCGGGGTTGAGCGCGGACGTAATGTCCTGCTCAACGATCCGCGTGATCGGCAGGATGCGCCGTGCCTCACGGATATAAGGATACGCCGCCAAGCCGTCAGCGGTCATCATCACGTCGGGACGCAGTTTAAGTTCCGGATAGCCCACGCCGCCATCATCGCGCGGACATTCGGTTTGCAGCCAATACAAAAAGCCCAGTGACAGGCGTTTCGCTTCATCAAGGACGCGCGCGCGTTCGTCCGGCGACACATCAATGATGCTCGCCGCGTGATAATCATTGCTCACCCAGTTGATCAGCGCGATGTCGTTGCCGCCCAACAGCGCGCCATCATGGATGCGGCGGTACGTCCAGAAGGGCAGATTGCCCTCTGCACTAGTCTCGAAGAATTTATATTCGACCGCTTGACCATCGCGCCCGCGCGGGCTGAGCGTGTAGGGCTGCTGATCGCGGAAATATTCGTAACCTTCCGGCTTGGTGATGGTGTGGTTCTCGCCCGCGCAGAACTCGACCGCGAAACACATTGTGAAACTCTGAATTTCGTTCGGATTCGCAGTTGCGGCGGCGTGGGGTTCGCCCGTGTCCGCGTGAGCTTCCGCGCCTGTGACATAGGGCGTGTGCGTCAGCGGCAGCAGATCGCCCAATTCGGTCGCGTCAATGAACATCTGCGCGTGAACGCTGATTTCACGCCCGCTGACCTGATCGTGCATGACAATAGCAGTAATCTGATCGCCGTCCATTTTGGCGCGGATCGGCGTATGCTGCATGTAAACGTGAACTTGATCGTGCTGGGCGATCAAGTCTTCGATGATCGCTCGCCCCACGCGCGGATCGAAACATAAACGGCTGACCCACCCATTGCCGGGGTTCAGCGGCATGTGATCGCCCAGAACACTGTGCGCCATCACTGCTGGCGCATTGTGCTGCTGCTGGTAATGGCGGCGAATGCGCCGCCGCAGCACATCATAGACGGGGGGTGCGCCGAAGCGCTCGATGTGGGCGTGTTCGTCCAGCGCTGACACACCCTGCGCTGTAATCTGACCGCCCAACATGGCTGTTTCTTCAAACAGTGCCACGCGCTTACGCCTGCCTATGCTCAACGCTGCCGCCACGCCGCCGAGTCCGCCGCCGATGATGGCTATGTCACACTCGATCACAGACGAGTCTTCAGGATCGCTCAGTTGCTGTTCCCCCTCTCCGAATGTTGCCTCCGGCAAGCGCAAGCTAACGGGGAGGGGTGGGCGAACGACGTTCGCACGGGGTGGGGTGTTCATACGCGCTCCAGATCGAAATCGACTTCAAAGGTGCGATTCCACGGCAAATACACTGATCTCTCCACGATGCGCCAGCGCGCGCCCAGACCCGGCAGCGACGCGAGATATTGACGCAGGTAGGCTTCGATCATCTCCGTGACGCGGGCTTGATTTTCGGGTGTGGTGTCGCGCGTTCCCGTGTTCGCTTCGAGCCAGTCGCGCACCTGCTCACGCACGACATGCTGATATGCCCAATCTTCAATGAAGCGATGCGCGAGAAATTCTTCGTGCAGATCGCGTGCCGAGTCAGTATGCGCCAAACCCAATGTAACGCCGTGCGCCAGCGCCGCGCCGATGGTGTTACCGGCGGTGTTCCACGCGCCGTAAGCGGCGAGTCGGGTGAGATCGATTTGTTCGCGCAGCAGATCGATCAGCAGCGGATCAGCGCCGTTCGGATACGCGACATCCGCGACAATCACGCGCTGATCCGCCGCGATCAAGTCCGCGATCCGTGCGACGAACGCGCGCAGATGCGGCAGGCGATAGGCACGTTCGGCGGCGGCGTGCGCGTGATCATATTCGCGTCCGAGCGGCGACGGCGGGTTAACCATGACGACGTAATCCGCCAGATCGTCAGCGTTCACGATCACGCCGCCGATCGCATGAATCTGGCGCTCAAGCGTCAGGCTGACCGCGCCATCTTCATACGGCGCGATGCGATCCTTGTCGGCATCAAGCGCATAGTCGATGCGGAAGCGTGGCGTTTGTCCGTTGAGCAGCGCGCGCGCCACCAGCACCGATCCGACTTCATCCGCGCCGGGGTACATGAGCAAGCGCGGATCGTCGGGCAAGGCTAACTGCGCCCAGTCGCGCAGCCACGCTTTTTCGCGCGTGCCGAGTCCTTCGGGGCTGGTGTCGTCGGAACTCAACACCAGCAGATCAAACACATCGTGCGCCAGCAGATCAAGCGCGCACAGGTTGATCGTGTGGTTGCGTAAGCGGCGCGTCAGCCAGTCGCGGCGATGTTTCGCGGGAATCTTCATCTCAAGCGGCATGATTTGACTGTACAATCCCCCACGCCGACCCCGCCCACGCAGATCATACAGGCGCGAAAGCTGATGCAGCGCCGCGCCGTATTCATTCCAATACGCGGGTTCTTCGACGGCATCATTGTAATTGGGGATGCGCGTGATCACGTTGAAGGCGTAGATTTTGAGCGTCGGCTGCGCGTGTTTGATCTGACGCAGCACATCGAGCCGCGCGGCGATCTGGCTGGCGGGTTCGGCGCTCAAGCGCGACGCGATCAAGCCGCCGCAGCCGAGCATCTCCAGCGAGACGATCAGCGCGTCGATGCCGCCCACGCTCGCGCGCAACCAGTCGATCAGCGCGGCGGGATCGGCAGGCGTGCGATAGCTGCTCAAGCGATCAGGCAGGATCAATTCCGCGCCCGCCATCGCCGCGATCATGCGCGGATAGCGTGTGTTGACCGGACGTTCATCCAGCGGAAGTAGCGCTACTTTCATGAGTTAAGCTCCGTCGTGTAATGCCAGCAAGCCCGCGCCGATGATGCCCGCGTGCGTGCGATGGGCGGCAGGCGCAAGGATCACGTGCTGCGCGGTCGGCAG
>JBGSRB010000176.1:0-5595 GCA_041737735.1 Anaerolineae bacterium
CTTTCGCAAACTGATCAAGATCAACGGAGTCGATAAGCGCGTGCTGGATTTAGTCGGCTTGATCAACGTGGTGCTGTTCCTGCCGCGCGATCTCACGCTCATCGAAGGCACGCCCACCGACCGCCGCCGCTTCATGGATGACACACTCGGTCAAGTTGATGCGGCGTATCTCGAAGCGGTCGATCAGTATGAGAAAATTCTGCCGCAGCGTAACGCTTTGCTGCGCCGCATCAACGAACGCAGCGCCCACCCGCGCGAACTCGATTTCTGGGACGAGAAGCTGACCACCTGCGCCAGCATCATCATCGCCGGACGCCAGCGCCTGTTACGCGAACTCGAAACCCGCGCCCAGCGCGCCCATGCGGATCTCACGGCGCGGCGCGAACTGCTCACGCTGCATTATCAGCCGTCATTTTTGCCCACCGTCAAGCAAGACGGACAGCTCTCGTTTGACCTGATCGGCTTGGATTTACACCGCGAATTGACACCCGACCAGATCGCGCCCCAGTTCGCGGATCAACTGCGCGCCGAACAGCGCGAAAGCATCGAGCGCGGCGTCACGCTCAGCGGTCCCCACCGCGACGAACTGCGCTTATCGATCAACGGGCGCGACGCGGGTTTATACGGCAGTCGCGGACAGGCGCGCACAGCAGTGTTAGCGCTCAAATTGGCGGAATTGGCATGGATGACCGCGCAGATCGGCGCAAGCCCGATCCTGCTGCTCGATGAAGTCGCCGCCGAACTCGACGCCAGCCGCCGCGATTATCTGCTGGCGGGCATCGATGGCGGCGCGCAAACCCTGCTGACCACGACCGAACTGGAGATTTTCACGCCCGCGTTTCTCGAACGCGCCGCGATCTGGCAGGTGGTGGAAGGTCAGATCGATGTGGGTGGCGTGTAGTGCAACCCCACCCCTAACCCCTCTCCGTTAGCTTGCGCTTGCCGCAGGCAACATTCGGGGAGGGGAAGGCAACCGCAGGTTGCAAGGGGTGGGGTCTCTTTACTGCTTTACTGATTGTTATACTGCCCTTGATTCTGGCGCATCCGCAGATAATCGCTGCTGGCGTTCTCATGACGCTCGAACACGAGCTTGCCTTCGACCTCATCAATCACGATCAGATCGCCCGGCTTATATCCACCGCGCAACAACTGCGCGCTCAATTCGTTCTCGACAAAGCGCTGCAATGCGCGGCGCAGCGGACGCGCGCCATACTGCGGATCGAAGCCCTTCTGCGCCAGCCACATGCGCGCGGGTTCGGTCAGATGCACGGCTAAGCCGCGTTCTTCCAAGCGTCCCGCCACTTCGCGCATTTGCAAATCGACAATCTGCTCGACTTGCGGCAGCGATAGCGGCTCGAAGATGATGATCTCGTCGATGCGGTTCAGGAACTCCGGGCGGAAGGTGTCGCGCATCGCCTTCTCGATCTTCTGGTGATCGGCAATCGCTTGCTCATCCGTCGGCGCGACGAAACCGAGCGCACCGCCGCGCTTGGCGAACTCAGTCCCCAGGTTGCTGGTCATGATGATCACGGTGTTGCTGAAATCGACCGTGCGCCCTTGTCCGTCGGTCAGGCGACCGTCTTCGAGAATTTGCAGCAGCGCGTTCCAGATGTCCGGGTGCGCCTTCTCGATCTCATCGAACAGGATCACGCGATACGGACGGCGGCGCACAGCTTCGGTCAACTGACCGCCATCCTCATACCCGACATAGCCGGGAGGCGCGCCGAACAAACGGCTGACCGTGTGCTGCTCGCGATATTCGCTCATGTCGATCCGCACCAGCGCATCTTCATCATCGAACATGAATTCCGCCAGCGCTTTCGCCAGTTCGGTTTTACCCACACCCGACGATCCGAGGAAGATGAACGATCCAATCGGGCGATGCGGGTCTTTCAAGCCCGAACGCGCGCGCCGGATCGCGTGGGCAATCGCGCTGACGCCGCCCTCCTGCCCGATCAGACGCTCGTGCAGCGCTTCTTCCATGCGTAACAGCTTTTCGCTTTCCGTTTCCAACACCTGATTGACCGGAATACCCGTCCACTGCGCGACAACATTCGCGATGTCCTCCGCGCCGACGACCTCATCAATCGTGTTTTCCTGCTGCCAGCGCAGCCGTTCCTGCTCGAATTCCTGCTCGATCTGCAAGCGGCGCACCTTGTATTCGGCGGCGCGTTCGTAATCGCGCGCCATGCCCGCCGCTTCTTCGTCGGCGCTCAAGCGCTGGATCACCATCTGCATCTCTTTCAAGCGCGGCGGCATCGAATACAGCGCGACGCGCAGCTTGGCGGCGGCTTCATCCAGCAGATCGATCGCTTTGTCGGGCAGGCGGCGATCCGTCACATAACGATCCGCCAGGCGCGCGGCGGCAACCACCGCCTCATCGCTGATCGTGACCTTGTGATGCGCTTCGTAGCGGTCGCGCAAGCCGAACAGCATATCGATGGTGTCTTCGACGTTCGGTTCTTCGACGTAGATCGGCGCGAACCGGCGATCCAACGCGCTGTCTTTCTCAATGTGCGTGCGATATTCATCCAGTGTGGTCGCGCCGATGCACTGAAGTTCGCCGCGTGCGAGTGCGGGCTTCATCATATTGCCCGCGTCCAGCGCGCCCTGCGCAGCGCCCGCGCCCACCACTTGATGCAGCTCATCAATGAACAGGATGATCTCGCCTTCGGCGCGCTGCACTTCTTCGATGGTGGCTTTCAGGCGTTCTTCAAACTCGCCGCGAAAGCGACTGCCCGCCAGCATCGCGGATAAGTCCAAGCTGATCACGCGCTTGCCTTGCAGCAGTTCCGGCACATCGGCATCCGCGATCTTCTGCGCCAAGCCTTCGACGATCGCGGTTTTACCCACGCCCGCCTCACCGATCAACACGGGATTATTTTTCGTGCGTCGGCACAGAATTTGAATCACGCGCATGATCTCGCCGTCGCGCCCGATCACCGGATCGAGCTTGCCTTCGCGCGCCATGATGGTTAAGTCACGGCTGTACTTTTCGAGCGTGCGGTAACGGCTTTCCGCCTGCGGATCGGTCACACGCTGCCCGCCGCGCACATCCTTGATCGACTCATACACGCGGTCGCGCGTCACGCCGTTGTCGTTCAAAATCTTGGCGACGGCGGTATTGCGCTCGCCCAGAATGGCGAGAAAGATATGCTCGGTGCTGATGTATTCGTCTTTCAAGCGGTTGGCTTCGGCGTTGGCTTCATCGATGATCCGCTTGACGCGCGGCGTGATGAACACCTGACCCGTGCCGCCGCCATAGATCGCGGCTTTGGGGCTGGCGCGCAAAATTTCGTCTAAGCGCGTCCGCATCGCGTTGACATCGACCGTCAACCGTTCGAGAATCTGCGGGATCACACCGTCTTGTTGTTCCAGCAGCGCCAGCAGGATATGCTCGGTGTCCACCTGATTATGTCCATAGCGCTGAAGGATTTCGTAAGCGCGGGCGGCGGCATCCTGCGCGCGCTCGGTAAAGCGATCAAAACGCATCATGGGGATTTTGTCCTCAATTGTTCACATGATCATGATCAGCGGTGGGCGATGATGCCTTATCAGGGCATTGTACCCCGATTCGCCCATTGCTGATGGGCTTACGATAACCGACGCGCGTAAAAACAACGTTTGCACCCCATGAGAAACCTGCAAGATCAGCGCAGCACCAAGCCCGAACCGCCGCCTAACAGCGCGAGAATCGTGTCGCCCGTGATCAGCGTGAACACGATCACCAGCACGGTCAGGATCGCGGCGTTGATGCTGTCGCGCTGCGTGAACAATGATCCGCGCGCGCTCGGTGTCGGCGTCGGCGTGCTGATTGCCACGTCTGGGTCAAGCGGCGCGCTGGTCGGGGCGGTGCGCAGCTCGCGGTAGAACAGCGTCATGGCGATCGGCAGCAGCGGCGCTAACACAATATTGACCACCATGCTGATGATGACTTCGCGCACGCTCAACGCCGGACTCATCACGTCTAGCACCCCCTCCAAGCCGCGACCGGTAACGGAACTCGGCGTCGGCGGCACCACCAGCGCGGCGATCAGCCCGACGATCACCGTCGTCACCACCGATAGCACGAACATCGCCGCGATGATGCCGAACAGTGTCCAGAAGCGGGCGCGTCCCAGATCATAAGCGCGCGCCAAGCCTTCGTTGGCGCTCACCTGATCTTCGAGCATAATCACGGCGGGCAGTAAGCTGGTCAGCGCGATGCCGATATACACCACCACGCCAAACAGCGCCACCAGCAGCGGAAACAGCACTGTGAGCAAACCCATTGTGATGCTAAGCGCCAGGATCACCACGAAGGCATAAATCATGGCGGTTGCCAGCGTCGCTAAACGTGGCTGCGCTGCCTGGAACGCTGCCTGCACATTGATCGTCTGCCCGCTGACGTGATCAGCGGTCACGCGCGTGATCACGCCCTGCACCAGCACAACTTGCAGCAAACCGCCGATGATCACCAGCAAAGCGCCGCCGCACACCAGCAGCGCGTCACCCTCAAAGCGCGGTTCGCCCAACGGTGATAGACTCATCGAACCCGTGTTGGCAAGCTGAATGATCGTCGTCACCACCGTGATCGGGATGATCACAAGCGCGCTGAACAGCACCAGAGGCGCGAAGTTGGCGCGATACATGGCAAGCGTGGCGCTGATCAGATCGATGATAGAGCGTGGCATGATCATTTATTTTCCCCCGTTACAAGCGCGCAAGTTTGCGCCGATTATAGCCGTAAAACCGCCGCTTTGTGGGGAAATGGCTCTAATTGCCCACGTGGGCGCCCATCTATTTCTGCACACAACATCGCGTGATCATGTACAATAGACATATTGTGTGCGACGAGTAAATCACTGAGGATAGCGTAATGCGGTCACCCAACCCACGCGAACAGGGGTCCGAAACCCAGTCCCCCAATCGTGAGCAACTTCTGCAAATGGCAATTGATGCTGGTAAAGCGGGCAACAAGAACGCCGCCCGTTTGATGTTCCGCCGCATCGTCACCGAAGACAAGAACAACGAACGCGCCTTGATGTGGCTGGCGAAACTTGCCGACACGAAAAAAGAGCGCGCCGAATGGTTGCAAAGTGTGCTGCGCGTGAACCCGAATAATCAGGAAGCGCGCCGCGCCCTGCAACGGATGCAGTACAAAACCAGCGCGCGCGATAACCGCACGCTGTTGATCTTCGGCGTCGTCGCGGGCATTTTAATCGTTTTCGCTGTGGTGATCGTCATCGTCTTGACGAGCGCAGGCGGCGGCGTTTAAAACGTGCGTCGAAGGCTGATTTTTCCCTGAACGGCTGTACACAGGAGCGGGTGCGTTGGCGAGTGATCCGAACATGCAGCAGCGATTACGCGACGGCATTGATGCGTCGAAACGTGGCGATAAGCTGACCGCGCGGCGTTTGCTGCAACAAGTGTTGAGTTCTGACCGCGACAACGAAATGGCGCTGTTATGGATGGCGTCCGTCGTCGATGGTCCTGAGGAGCGCCGTTCCTTCTTGGAGCGCGTGCTGCAAGTGAACCCCAACAACGCCCGCGCGCGTGAAGCCTTGCGCCGCCTGAACATCACGCTGGGCGATCCCACGCGCGCCGTGCCAACCG
>JBGSRB010000184.1:0-6880 GCA_041737735.1 Anaerolineae bacterium
TCGGCGCGCTGCTGGTGATCGCTGGGCGGCGTTATGGGCGTTTGTTCACGCGCGAAGATGTGTATATGCTCGAACTGTTGAGCGCACAGGCAGCCGTCGCCATTGTGCATCGACGCTTGTTTGAAGACCAAGCCCAACTCACACGCGCGGTTGAATTGGCGCGCAGTCAGCTTGAAACGGTATTAGACAGCACCGATAATCTCGTGATCGCGGTGGATCGGCGCTTCCAATTGATTTTCGCTAATCCGGCGGCGCGGCGCGCGTTCATTCAGGGTGAACTGCCGCTGGATGGCTTTACCTTTAACCTGCTGAAGCACGTGCAACCGCCTCACTCGCTGCTTCAAATCATGCGGCATTTGCGCGTCAACCATGCGTATGCGTATGATGTCACGCTGGGCGATAAATTCTATATCTGCTCGATTACGGTGCTGGGTCGTCCGCGCGCGCTGGGTTTGGTTGCCGTTCTCAATGATGTGACGCAGCTTAAAGAGCTGGATCGCCTCAAAAGCGAAATGGTACGGATGACCAGCCACGATCTGAAGAATCCGTTACAGGCGGCGCTGCTGCATACCGAGCTGCTGCGCGATGATCTCGAAGTCTTGAATAACAACAGTGAGATGATCGCCACGGTGGGGGTGATCGAGAAACAGCTTGGGCGCATGAATCGCATCATCAGCGGGATTCTCGATTTAGAAAAGGTGCGTTCTGGTAAACTGCTGTTAGAATTACACACACCCACACACTTGGTGCAGAATGTTGTTGATGAACTGCGCGAACAAGCGCATGATCTGCACGTAGCGTTAGAGGTCAACCTTGCCGAACCTTTGCCCGACTTTTTATGCGATGGTGAGCAGTTTCAGCGCGCTTTGGCGAATTTGCTCGAAAACGCGATCAAATTTACGCCAGCCGGCGGATCAGTGAACATCAGCGCACAAGCTGAACCGACACGCTTGTTATTCACTGTGCGCGATACCGGCGTGGGCATCGATGAAAGCGCGCAACCGCGCGTGTTCGACCGCTTTTTCCGCGCCAATCAAAAAGGTGTGGAGCATATCAGCGGGACGGGCTTGGGCTTGAGTTTGGTCAAAACGATCGTTGAGAATCATCAAGGTCAGGTGTGGCTGGAAAGTCAGCTTGGAAAAGGCACGACCTTTTTCGTTGCCGTGCCATTGTTAGAGGGAGCAGCTCGTTGAAAGTTGTACGTATGATCGCTGCCGCCGCGCTATGCGTGGTGAGTATTTTTATGGTGTCGGCGCAAGGCGAGCCGACAATTTCTCCAACCAAAACCCCAACCAGTACTCCAACAACACAACCCGCCGACGCCGTCGCGCCGACAGCGCGCGCAGTCACACCGCTGCGCGAACCCTTCACGCAGCTTGATCTTCAGCGCTTGACCGGGAATGTGCAGCGTCCCAACGGGATCGTGTGGTTCAACGATTTTCTGTATACCGCGTGTTCAGGCGATTACACCGTGTACGAAATTCAATCGCGCACCGGACAAACACGCACCTACATCGGCGGTGTGCAAAACGCCCATACGTTACACGCCGAGCTGGATGATGGCGCGCTGAACCTGTGGGTTCCCGATTACACGCAAAACGCACTACTGCGCGTTACCCGCAGCGGCGCGCAGACCGTCGTGCGTGACCTCAACGGCCCTTGGGGCATTGCAATGGTCGATGCGGATCGCTTCCTGATCACCAATTTGCTGGCGGGATCGCTCAATGTTGTCACGCGCAGCGGCGAAAATATCCCCGTGCTGACGGGTTTAGCTTCACCCGCCGGTTTGCTGATCCACGATGAGTGGGTGTACGTTGCCAACAACGGCAGCACGCGCCGCGCGCTGGAGTGGTATGCGCTTGATAACGTGTTAGACGGCGAAGCTGAATCGGGAGCGGCGCAGCTTCTGGTCAGCGGTGTGCAAAACGTGGGCGGGATCGTGCTGGCGGATGACGGCTATCTCTACTTCACTTACGCCATTGGCACGCGCGGCGTGGTCGGGCGCGTTGATCCGGTTAGTTGCCGTGAAAATGGCGGTTGCACCGGGGATCAGGTCGAGATTGTGGTTTATACCGAATTGGAAACGCCGCTAGCAGGCTTGGCGATCTCGCCGGATATGCGCCTGTTCGTGCATACCATGTTCAGCCCTGATCTCTATTGGGTTGACATCGGCAGTTAGTGCCAACGCGCGTCGTTCGGGTTGGAAGTTTCTGCCAAGATTGCTGCGCTATCATGCGGCGATCTTGGTACAAATAATCAATGCTCACGCCGCCCGGCTTGCATTCGTGTTTCCAGCCAATACACGCCCATCGACATGATGATCGTCAAGTTAGCATAGATCAGTGACAAAATCAGCAACCCCTGCGGATACCGAAAGCGATTACTCGAATACTGACGAGTAAGGTGCGAGATTTCCGGCACAGCCACCACCGACGCCAGCGATGTGTCTTTGAGCAGCAGCACAAAGTTATTCGCCATGGCGGGCAGCACATTACGAATCGCCTGCGGCAGAATAATGTGACGCATCGCCTGCCAGTAGGTCATGCCGAGTGAGCGCGCCGCTTCCATTTGTCCGCGCCCGATGCTTTCGATGCCTGCGCGAAACACTTCCGACATGAACGCGCCGTAAGTGAGTGCGAACGCGAAAATAATCCGGGTGATTTCCGGAATATCACGCGAACGCAGCGACGTAGTCGGGATGAGTTCGGGGTTAATGCCCGCAAGCTGTTGGAAAAAGTCGTCCAGCGCGGGGATCGTAGCGATCCAACTGACCAGCGCGGGCGTCAGCACAAACGTAAACACCAGAATGATGACCAGCAGCGGCAAGCCGCGAAACAATTCCACATAAAACGTGCTGACATTGTAAATAATCGGATTAGTGGAGATGCGCCCCATCGCTGTGATCAACCCGACGATGGTCGCCAGAATATATGAGTAGATGGCAATCTCGACCGTAACACGGATGCCGGGCCAGATGTATTCCCACGTTTCAATCAGCACCGTATCAGTGGCAATGGCATAGACGATCAGCAGATCGAACAGGATAAAGGCGATAAACCAGCTTTGTCGCTGGATCAATGATCGCCCGATACGGGTCACGTTTAGAATTTGGCGCGGGCTGCGGTAATCTTCAGTGACAGTGGTGGGTTGCTGCATAGTTTAATCCGATCGAATGGGGTGGCACTGAGCGCCACCCCATAATGTGCGACTGACTAGTTGGACTCGAACCACACGCGGAAAATGTCATCCCATGTGCCGTCGTTCATCATGGCTTCCATGGCGAAGTTGATCGGTTCGACCAATTCGCTGCCCTGCGGGAAGGCGAACGCCAAGCCCTGAATCCCGCTGACCGACTCTTCGAGCGTCCGCATTTCGCCGCGTTCAGCGATGTAGCCCTCCGCTGCCGGACGATCGACCACGACGGCATCAACTTCATCGTTCAGCAGCGCTTCGATGGCAGCGCCGAATACATCATATGAACGCACATTGTCTTGACCGAACAGCGCAAACGCGGTGATCTCGTTGGTTGTGCCGACCTGCGTCGCCACCCGATAATCACTCAGCGCCAGCAAGCCTTCAACGGTATCAAAGCGCGTTTCACCGTCGCGGATTAGCAGCGTTTCGTCATAGGCTTGATACAGCATCGAGAAATCGACGCTTTCGGCGCGATCTTCCGTGAAGGTGATGCCATCCGCAGCGACATCGTATTCCCCGGCGGCGATAGCGATCAACATGCCATCCCAACCCACTTCGACATAATCCGGCACACAGTTCAGGCGCGCGCAGATTTCATCGAAGGTGTCATAATCCCAACCGACGGCTTCGCCCGCTTCGTTGATGTAGTTATACGGCGGATAGGCATTTTCAACCGCGATGCTGATCTCGCGCCCACCCAGATCGGGATACTCGACGGTCTCAAACCAGCGAGTGTAAATCTGATCCCAACGACCAGTCTCTTGCAGATACATCATGGCAGCGTTGATCGGCTCAACCAGATCGCTGCCCAACGGAAAGGCGAACGCCAAGCCCTGAATCCCGCTGACCGACTCTTCGAGCGTCCGCATTTCGCCGCGTTCAGCGATGTAGCCTTCCGCTGCCGGACGATCCACCACGACGGCATCGACTTCATCGTTCAGCAGCGCTTCAATGGCAGCGCCGAACACGTCATACGAGCGCACGTTGTCTTGACCGAACAGCGCAAACGCGGTGATCTCGTTGGTCGTGCCGACCTGCGTCGCCACGCGATAATCGCTCAGCGCCAGCAAGCCTTCGACCGTATCAAAGCGCGTTTCACCGTCACGGATCAACAGCGTTTCGTCATAAGCCTGATACAGCATCGAGAAATCGACGCTTTCGGCACGATCTTCGGTGTAGGTGATGCCATCCGCGGCGACATCGTATTCCCCGGCGGCGATAGCGATCAACATGCCATCCCAACCCACTTCAAGGAACACCGGCGTACAGTTGATGACGCGGCAAATATCATTGAAGGTATCGTAATCCCAACCGACGGCTTCGCCCGCTTCGTTGATGTAGTTATACGGCGGATAGGCGTTTTCAACCGCGATACTGATCTCGCGTCCACCCAGATCGGGCAAGTCATCCTGCGCGCTCACGCCGATGAACGGCACGACACAGAGCAGCAGCAACATAAACACGCGCACAAATTTAAACATGAATCTTGCTCCTTGTGTTTGAATCTTAACAATGACGTGCTGATTATAGGGACAAATAAACAGCGTCACAACTTTAAGTTAGCGCAAATTAAAAGGGTAAAGGCTTGTCTTATTTCGACAAGGGCAGCAGGGCATACACACCGACGGGATCAAAATACACAATTGCATAGCCAGCAGCGAAGGCAGCGCACAGTGCTTCGCGCAGGTTCAAGCGCCAGTGTAAGCGCTGTTCGAGTGTGAGCGCGCCGAGATCACGCGGCACAGGGACGCGATAGCCGCGCGCGCCTGTCAGCGCATGGGGGATGGGCAGCCCGTCGTCGGTTCGCGTCATGAGTGCGGGCAAATCATGCAGCATGTCGGGCGTAAATGGCGCGCTTGGTTCGCGCAGATTCCACACAGCTTCGATGCGATCACTGGGCAAGCCCTGATTGATCGCATCGTCCATCACACCGTAGAAATTTTCGTAATAGCACTGACTGATCGCGCCAAGCTTGGTGATGTTGAACCACGCATTGCGGCTTTGCAGCGGGTCGAACGTCCAGCGGATTTCGTTGTAACCCAATGCCCGCGCGTGATCACGCTGCTGGTGTTTGAGCGCTAAACCAACGCCCAATCCTTGAAAATCGCCATGCACGCCCGCGATATGCGACCAGAGAAACACCGATCCAGCGCGCAAGGCAGGAAACCCCACCGCCATGCCGATCATGCGCGCGCCGACGAACGCACCCACGGCAAACCCACCGTTGAGCGTCATCGGGCGCAACACATTGGCGGGAATGGCATCGCGCGCGCCCGACCCCCAGATCGCCATTTCCAGATCGGTGACTTGCTCGAAATCGTCGATGCTTTCGAGCAGGCGATAAGTGATGTCAGCCGCCAAGGGGTTCCACCAACAAAACGCCGATCAGGGCGAAAAGCAAACCCGTGTGCAGCGTGATCGTCCAGATCAAATCGAGCGCGCCAGATGGCGCAACCAGATTAAGCAACTGGACGATGAAACTGATAATTATCAGCAGCACGCCCAACACAATCGGTAAGCCGCGCCGTTTCGCCAACGATGACGAGAGATTTTCGAGCAGGCGCGCCAGCACAGACGAACGATCAATCCATCGGAACATCATCTACACCCGATACTTGTGAAAGCGTTTATACAGCACGGCGGGAAGCTGCACGGTCAGCAGCACACCATCCTCACGATGGACTTGTGCCTCAACCGACGCGACTTCATGCAGTTGTGACACCAGATCGCCACGCTCGTAGGGCAGCAGCAATTTGAGGCGCAGCAGGGCGGCTTTGAGCGCGATGTCAATGGCGCTGAGCAGGTCACTCAGGTTAATGCCCGTTGCCGCCGAGATCATCACCTGCGCCTGATACGCTTCCGGATTGTGGATCAGCGGCGGCAGCGGATCAATGCCCGCTTTATCGCTTTTGTTCCACACCAGCACCCGTGGCACGGGCGGCACGTCGATCTCAGCAAGTGTATCTTCAACCGTTTCGATATGCTCCAACACGTTCGGGTGCGTCATGTCCGCCACCACAAGGATCACATCCGCTTCGTTGATCTCCTCAAGCGTCGCTTGGAAGGCGGCGATCAGCGTGGTGGGCAATTTCTGAATGAACCCGACCGTATCGGTCATCAAGGCGTGCCGTCCGGTTGCGAGATCGACGCGGCGCGTGGTCGGGTCAAGCGTGGCGAACAGTTGATCCGCGATGTAGACATCCGAGCCTGTGAGCGCGCGCAGCAGCGTCGATTTGCCCGCGTTGGTATAGCCCACCAGCGCGATCAACGGGATGCCCGTGCGCTCACGCTGCGCGCGGTGGCGACTGCGATGCGAACGCACATGCTCAAGATCAGTTTTTAGGCGGGTAATGCGCCGACGAATATCGCGGCGGTCAACTTCAAGCTGAGTCTCGCCGGGTCCACGTAAGCCGACACCGCCACCGCCGCTGCGTCCCGCACCACCGCCACCTTGCCGCGCGAGATGCGTCCATTGGCGGGTGAGGCGCGGCAGACGATATTCATACTGCGCCAGTTCGACCTGCATCGCCCCTTCACGGGTGCTGGCGTGCTGCGCGAAAATGTCGAGGATCAGCGCTGAGCGATCCAACACTTTAACCGTTTCGCCAAAGCGCTTTTCGAGTTCGCGCTGATGACGTGGCGACAGTTCATCATCGAAGATGACCACGCCCGCATCATGCAGCAG
>JBGSRB010000204.1:0-1742 GCA_041737735.1 Anaerolineae bacterium
TGAGCGGCAGCGGCGTGCGCGGTGTCGGCGTGATGGTTGGATCATCGAGCATATGCGGTGCATGCGGCTGCGTCGCCGGAACGAGCGTCGCCGGATCGGTGTCCGCGCTCATGCGTAAGGCGGACTCAAAGGCGCGCGCCATTTCGCTCGTGCTGGCATAGCGTTCGTCGCGATGCTTGGCGGTCGCCTTCTGAACCACGAGTTCCGCGGCGATGGGCAGTTCAGGACGCAGCCCGCGTGCTGAGGGCAGGCTTTCGCTGACCTGCTTGAGCATCAACGCCAGCGGTGTTTCCGCGCTGAACGGCTCGCGTCCGGTGATCAACTCGAACAAGACAATGCCGAACGCATACACGTCGCTGCGCGCGTCCAACGGCTGACCGTGCGCCTGTTCCGGTGACATATACGCGGGCGTGCCGATCACGCCGCTGCCGGTCAGGTTGCTATCCAGCACGCGGGCGATGCCGAAGTCGCTCAGGTAAGCGTTCTCGGTCTCGTCGAGCAGAATGTTGCCCGGTTTCAAATCGCGGTGGATGATGCTGCGCCCATGCGCGTAATCGAGCGCCGACGCCACCTGATTGATCGGGCGCACCAAGCGTTGCAGCGGCAGCACACCGCGCCGAATCCACTGCGCCATGCTGCCCCCCGCCAGATAACGCATGGCGATGAACGGCACGCCCTCGGTTTCGCCAAAGTCGTAAATGGGCAGAATATGCGGGTGTTCGAGATGCGCGATCACATCGACTTCGCGCATAAACCGCTCGTAAAACGAGGGGTCGTGCAGCAGCGCGCGCGGCAGCACCTTGATCGCCACGATGCGATTAATCGACACTTGGCGCGCGCGGTAAACCGTCGCCATGCCGCCGCGTCCGATTTCTTCGAGAATTTCAAATTGTCCGAGTGTTTGCCCGGTCAGGCTGTCAGGAACTTGGCTCATATCGGTTGCTTCCGCCACTGCTGATCACGCTCATGATTATAACGGGTTTCGCCAATGGCGGCGCGGTTTGCGGGCAATCAAGTGGAGCGCGCGTCGCGCTCCACAGGAAAACATCAGCTAAATATCGGTGAGATGGTGGGGTGCGGTTTAGCCAGCGGGTGCATCGCCCGCCGGAATCGCGCCCATCTGCTGCATCATGCCCATCAAGTCGGCTTCCTGCCAGCGTTCCGCGATCAACCCGTCGTTGGTGATGCGGTAGATCGCCGCGCCCGTCCACGTGATCACTTTGTTGGTGGCGGGAATGCCCATGAAATCGCCCGCGAACGTGCCGTCGGCGGGTCCCCACACCAGCACAAAATCGCCTTCACAGATGACGATCTCGATGTGCGTGCGGAAGTCGGGGAAAGTGGCGTTGTACATCACCAGCGCTTGCTTGAAGGCTTCAGGCCCGATCAAGTCTTGTCCGGCGGCGCTGTTGTGGCTGATGAAATCAGGCGTGAACATGGTATCGTAAATGCTCAAGTTGCCCTTGTGCGATTCATCGTAGAAATAACGGATGATGCGCTCGTTACGCTGTTCACGGGTTTCATTGCTCATTCGTTTGCACTCCTTAGAGTCGCGTTAGCGGATATGCGTGCGCTGTTGTACTGTCGCACCAAGATCAACAAAAATGTCGTTATAGGCGATTATTTTATCATTTTTTGATGATTTGCCCCAACGACACGCCGAGCGCGATGATACCGATCACCCCGTAGACGACATAAGCGATCACGACGACGCCATGAAACAAAAAGCCTAACGAGGTTGC
>JBGSRB010000221.1:0-3631 GCA_041737735.1 Anaerolineae bacterium
ATTGACATTCATCTGCGTGACGATGTCGGCTTCCACGCTGGGACCTGAGCGCACATTCACACGCCCATAGGCTGTGACCGTGACCTCGCCCGCTGGATTGGGTTCGCTCAAAGTGACGACCGGCACGGCGTCGATGTCGCCTTCGATGATCACGCTGAAGGCGGGCAACCAACCTTCTGTGCCGTCAGCTAGCGCCACGCGCAGCCATCGCGAAGCGCCATCGCGCCCCGTGATCGCAACGCGGTCGCCTTCGCCCAACTGCGCGCTGACCGCATAGCGCGTGTCGGGTCCCGTGCGGACATTGGTCGTTTGATAAGATACGCCGAACACGCTGCTCGGCGTCGCTACCGCGGTTGGGGTGACATCTTGCGCGCGCGCGGTGACCACGCCGAACACGCCCGTGACGAGCAGCAGCAGTAAGCATCGTTTGATTATGTTCAAGCGCAGCACCGATCACTCATGTTTGATTGCCGAAGCGGTTGCGTCCGCTGATGCGGACTCGTCAGGTTGATTCTTGGCTTCCCACACTTCGCTGGCGATGTCGATGTAAAGCTGCCCATCCAGATGATCGATCTCGTGCTGGAACACGCGCGCCAGCCAATCTTGCGCTTTGACGCGCAGCGGCTTGCCGAATTGATCCTGCCCGGTGACGACCACGCTTTCGTAGCGATCCACGCTGCCCATGTAACCGGGGATCGATAAGCAGGCTTCGACGCCTTCGACCTGCTTCTTGCTGTGCTTGATGATTTCGGGGTTGGCGACCACATACAGCTTGCCCGCCTGATCGCCAAACTCGGCGCGGCTTTCTTCATCATCATTGAGGCGCACGACGATCAAGCGCTGGCTGACGGCGACCTGCGGCGCGGCTAAACCGACGCCGGGCGCGTCGAGCATGGTTTCGACCATATCGTCAACCAGTTGATGCAGCTTGGCGTCAAACACGGTCACACGCCGCGCTTTCTTACGTAACACCGGGTTATCCGGCGTGATGATTGGTAAAACGGACATAGGGCGTTATCTCTCATGACACGGTTTATGCGCTGATTATACCAAATTCACGCGCGATGCTCGAAGGGCGCAATCGACAACCCGTAAAATTCACCGTAGACGCCTCAGCGTTAAGTCCATATAATAATCGTTCAGTCTAGATCGCGAGTGGCAGAGGCAATCATGCACGTTTCAGCATCAGTTAAGCGTCGCTGCCCGAAGTGCCGCATCATCAAGCGCCACGGGCATGTCATGGTTATTTGTTCAAACCCGAAGCACAAGCAAAAGCAAGGGTAATTCACTCTAAAGGGAAGCGTAAGCTATGGCTCGTATCGAAGGCGTTGACCTTCCGCGCGATAAGCGCGTCGAAATTGCGCTGACTTACATTTTTGGCGTGGGGCGCACCACCAGCAAGAATGTGTTGGCGCGTTCGGGTGTTGACCCGAATGTGCGTGTGCGCGATTTGACGGAAGGCGACATGCAAGCGCTGCGTGACGCGCTAAGCGGCGTCCTCACAGAAGGCGACCTGCGCCGTCAGATTTTGGGCAACATCAAGCGCCTGCAAGACATCGGCAGCTATCGCGGTTTGCGCCATCGCCGCAATTTGCCGGTGCGGGGACAGCGTTCGCGCACCAATGCACGCACGCGCAAAGGTCCGAAAAAGACCGTTCCCGGGCGTGGTCGTCGGCGCGGCGCAACCAAGAAATAACGCGCCCCGCTGTAATCGAAGGTGGGTAACACGCGCCCTCGCCAAGTTTGGCAGGGCGCGCTTTCAGCGTCAAAGCGGCGGTTATGCAGGCACGAACCAAAAGTTCACCCCTGCTTAAGTTTTTAATCGTGTGGTTTCAGATATAGTCCAAGCAAAATGGAGATGACCTAAATGCCGCGTACACCAAAAAGAGGTGGCGGTGCCAGTGGTCGGCGTGCGTCAACGCGCAAAGCCGCCAAGAATATCCCTTATGGGCAGGCACACATTTTCGCCACGTTCAATAACACCATCATTTCGCTCAGCGATCAATCGGGCAACGTGATCAGTTGGGCAAGCGCCGGAACGAGTGGTTTTAAGGGCAGCCGCAAAAGCACGCCCTATGCCGCTGGTGTCGCCGCCCGCACCGCCAGTGAATTGGCGCAGCAACAGGGCATGCAAGAGGTCGATGTGTTCGTCAAGGGACCCGGTCCCGGACGCGAACAGGCGATCCGCGCGATTCAAGGTTCGGGGCTGAAAGTGCGCTCGATCACTGATCTGACACCTGTCGCGCACAATGGCGTTCGTCCGCCCAAGAAGCGTCGTGTTTAATCATTGTGATGAGTTGAAAGTGCTGAGGCGAACGGTCTTATCGACGCGATAAGCATAATCGGCGCGGTCGTGATGTGAACTTACATCAGTGAACCGCCTCAATCAGCACTGAAATCTACGGCTCAACACTGTTTAAGAGTAAAGCGAGGCGCTCAAGTGGCAATGAACAATATGGTGCATCCGCACAAAGTCGAAAGCGATGGCATCACCCGGAATTACGGGCGATTCATCATCAGCCCGCTGGAAAGCGGCTATGGCGTGACGTTAGGCGTGGCGCTGCGGCGCGTGCTGTTGGCGTCGCTGCCCGGCGCGGCGGTGACGAGCATCCGCGTGTCGGATGTGCATCACGAATTTTCCGCCGTTCCCAATGTGCGTGAAGACATGACGCAGTTGATTCTGCAAGTCAAGCAGATGCGTTTGCAGGTGTTCGACACCGATCAACCGCATCGTTTGCGCTTGGAGCATCGCGGCGAAGGCACAGTGACAGCGGCGGACATCATCTGCCCGCCGGAAGTCGAGATCATCAACACCGATCTCTACCTGTTCACCGCCGACTCGTCGGACGCGCACATCGAGATGGAATTTGAAGTGCAGGCGGGGCGCGGCTACAGCCCGGCGGAAGAACGCGGTCGGCTGCCGATTGGCGAACTGCCGATCGACGCGATCTTCAGCCCGATTCGCCGCGTCAATTTTGATGTCGAGCGCGCCCGCGTGGGTCAGCGCACCAATTACGACAAGCTGATCATCGAAGTGTGGACGGACGGCACCGTGCGCCCTGAAGAAGGGCTGAACGAGGCGGCGAAAATCCTCATGAAGCAGCTTACCGTGATCGGCGGTCCCCTGAGCGAAGGTGATGATATGTACATCACCGAGCAGGAACCCGTTTCCGACGCGCGCAGCGATGTGCTGTATGAGAAGCTGATCGAAGAACTCGACCTGAGCGTGCGCGTGTTCAACTCGCTCAAGCGCACGGGAATCACGACGATTGGCGATGTGCTGGATATGCTCCATCGTGGACCTGAAGCGATCTTGTCGATTCGCAACTTTGGCGAAAAATCGCTCGATGAATTGGTCGAGAAGCTCAAAGAGAAGAATTATCTCGACAAAGATGTTGAGTTCCACGCACCGACGAATGAATGATGCTGCGGACAGCACGCTGTCCGTTTGACCTGATGAGGGATTGACATGCGACATCGCGTAAGTGGTAAGAAGTTGGGGCGCAACACCTCGCAGCGCAAAGCTTTACGCTTGGCACTGGCGACGGCGCTGCTGCAACATGAACGCATCGAAACGACGGAAGCAAAAGCCGCGTTCGTGCGAACCTATGTCGAGAAGCTGATCACGACC
>JBGSRB010000254.1:0-2646 GCA_041737735.1 Anaerolineae bacterium
TGACCGAGGCTGACGCCGCGCCTGAATAACCTGCGCGCCGCGTTGAACCATCGCAAAATCATAAATAACCCGTGCAAAAGTGCATCTGTTTTCCCCTGTTCAGTGGGCGGTGAAGTCCTTGCTATACCCCTGAACTTGCCAAACCCTTATATAATGGGCATGTTGACGATGAAGAAGTGGCAATTGTGATGGATGCAACCGCAACCAAATTGGAACGTAAGATCGCCATTCTCGCGCGTTTGAGCGAGATCAGTTTGGCGCTGAACTCGACGCAGAAGATCAAAACCCTGCTGACGTTGATCATGGAAGCCGCCGCCGAAATCGTGGATTCCGAGGCGGCGTCGGTGCTGCTGTGGGATACCAAGCACGACGAACTGCGCTTTGCCGCCACCACCACGGGCGGCGAAGGGTTAATCGGTAAACCCGTGCCGCTGGAAGGCAGCATCGCTGGCACGGTGCTGCGCGAGAATCGCGTGGTGGTGGTCGCTAACGCGGGCAGCGACCCGCGCCATTACCAGCGCATCAACGACGAAAGCCAGTTTGTCACGCGGTCGCTGGTGGGTGTGCCGATGATCGCGAAAAGCCGCGTGATCGGCGTGTTGGAGGCGATCAACAAGCGCGAACTGCCGTGGACGCCCGACGACGAAAATTACTTGATGATTCTCGCGGCACAGGCGGCGGTCGCCATTGAAAGCGCGCAGTTGGTGGCGGCGCTGCAAAAAGCCAACGACGAATTGAGTCAGGTTGATAAGCTCAAGAGCAGCTTTATCGCCATCGCATCGCACGAACTGCGCACACCATTGGGCGTGATTCTGGGTTACGCCAGCTTTCTGCAAGAAACCACCGATCCCGAAGTGCGCCAGCACGCCGATAAAGTGGTCAACAGCGCGCTGCAACTGCGCGGCATCATCGAGGACTTGGTGAACCTGCGCTACATGGAGCAGAACGCCGCCGATCTCAAGCGTGAAACGACCAACCTGCACGATTTTCTCAACAACGTAATTCACGACTTTCTATCGCTGGCGGAAGCGAAGCAGCACCGTTTGCAATATCTGCCGCCGCCCACGCACCTGACCGTACATATCGACCGCGCGCGCATGGGCATGGCGCTGACCAACGTGATCAACAACGCGCTGCGCTTCACACCTGAAGGCGGGCGCATCTTGATTCGGGCTGAGCAGCGCAACGCGCGCGAAGCGTGGATCAGCGTGTCGGACAGCGGCATCGGCATTCCCAAAGATCAGCTTGAGCGCGTGTTCGAGCGCTTCTTCCAACTCGAAGACCACATGACGCGGCATCATGGCGGCTTGGGCATCGGCTTGAGCATCGCCCGCGCGGTGTTAGACGCGCACGGCGGGCGCATCTGGGCGAGCAGCGGCGGCAGCGGACAAGGCGCGACTTTCACACTGGCAATGCCGATTAATCCATAATGCGCTAAAATGTGAGGCTCTTATAATCCGCGCGGCGTGGTGCGTATCAGGTTCCGCCGCCCCGTCTTGACAAGCTCAGGAGGTTTTCGCAGATGGCGATCACGATTACGTGGTATGGACATTCCGCGTTCGCGCTTGATGTTAACGGTCATCCAGTGTTGATCGATCCGTTCTTGTCGGACAATCCGTTAGCGCCCATCAGCGCCGATGAAGCGCGCGCCGAGTTGATTTTGCTGTCGCACGGTCACAGCGATCATAGCAGCGATGTGGTGGCGATTGCCCAGCGCACGGGCGCGCCGGTGATCTCCAATGTCGAGATCAGCAATTGGCTGAAACGTCAGGGTGTGTCCGACACTTACGGACAGAACACCGGCGGCGCGGGCGATTACGGCTTCATGGAAGTCAAGCTCACCATCGCTTTTCACAGTTCATCGCTGCCCGATGGAACCTACGGCGGCAGCCCCAATGGTTTCTTGATCACGGCGGCGGGCAAGAAGATTTACTACGCGGGCGACACCGCGTTGTTCGGTGATATGGCGCTGTATGGTGAAGAAGGCATTGACCTCGCCATTTTGCCGATTGGCGACTATTTCACGATGGGTGTTGACGACTCGATCCGCGGGATCAAGCTGATCAACCCGCGTTTCGTCATGCCTATGCACTACAACACCTCGCCCACCATCGCGCAGGATGTGGCGGGTTGGGCGAATCGCGTCAACAGCGAAACCGACGCCATGCCCATCGTGCTTGATCCGGGCGGAACGTATCCGCTGCCGTAGTCGTCGCCCGCTCGACTTGATCAGCGGTGGCGGTGTTCACTCGTGAAGGTGACGCTTTCGTCTCATGCTTGCAATGCGCGCGCGGATTCAATCCAGCCTTACGCCTCATCGCTTAGCGCTCGCCATCACCCTGTTGGCGGGCGTGCTGCGCTTCACTCATCTGCTGCAAATTGAACACAATACCGACCGTGCCTATCCGCTGTGGCAGGCGCTGACGACGCTCGAACAGGGCGCGCTGCCCGTAATCGGTCAGCAAACGTCGGTGCTGTTCGCCAATCCAGCGCTCACGGGTTATCTCTATATCCCCGTGCTGGCGCTGACCGGATCGGCGCTCGGCGCGGTCATCTTTACCATCGTGCTGAATACCCTCGGCATCGGCTTGGTCTATCTGGGTGGGCGCGTGATCGGCGGGGCGCGCGTCGGGCTGATCGCGGCGT
>JBGSRB010000290.1:0-10203 GCA_041737735.1 Anaerolineae bacterium
AACGATTGAGGAAGAACAGCAGCGGCAGGCGCAGCAGATGCGTAAACAGGTGATTCGCTGAACGCAGCGCCAAGCGTGTCTCTAATCGCATCAGCATATGCTGTTCCAGCCACAACAAGCCGCTGTACAAAATCAGCGCTATACCCAAACCCACCAGCACCGCCGTCAGCGTGTTATAGCCCTGCGTCAGCACATCATCGACGAACACTTGCAGCAGAACAGGCAGCATCAAGCGCGGGATCAGCAGCAGCATTCGCGCCAGCAGAATGTATAGCAGCGCCGCTTCTGCCCCGCGCAGCCAAGGGCGCACAAACGCGAGCAGCGCGAAGGGTTGTCCGTGGCGCTCGAACGCCGCGCCCACGGTGCAGGTGATCACGATGCCGTGATACCACGCTTGAAAACTGGCGTGATCGAGCTTGCGATGTCCGGCACTGGGATCATTCACATAGACAAAATCATCATCGACGCCTTCGCCAACGACGAAATGTTGCTCACGCACATAGAGGATGTAAGGGGGCGTCAGCTTGGCTAAGCCGGAGATCGTGCTGCGGCGCAGCCCTTCCGCGTTCAAGCCGTAATGTTGGGCGGCGCGCACCAGATTGAGCGCATTCGTGCCATCGCGCGAGACGCCGCACGTTTGCCGCAGCGCTTCGATCGGTTCGTAGCGGCGGAAGTAATGCAGGATGATGCCCAATGCCACCGCCCCACATTCAGGCGCTTCCATTTGCAGCAGCATGGGAGTGTGTACGCGCGCACTCATGGCAGCAAGCGTTGCAGTGGGCGCTGTTCAGCGATGATGATCTGGACTGTGCAGGTCACCGGGGGCGCGTTCGTCTCAAGCTCAAACTGGACGCGCGCGCTCGTGCCTTCAACGGCGATCACACGCCCATCACCGGCTGCCGCACAGCCGACCACGCGCTGCCCCACTTGGACGCGCGCAGCATCTTCGGGCGCTAGAGCGATCAGACCATCCTGCTCAGCGATCACGGCTTGCCCGCTGACGGTGAACACAATCACCCCAAAGACCGCCCACACGATCACCGCCGCCGCCATCAAGCCGAAAGCAGCCAACCCGACCCAAGCCGACAAACGATTCACGCGCAGCAGATGATAATACGCATCGTCGCTGGACGTAATCGTGGGTGCTGAAGTGGATTCGCTATCAAATGATTGAGTCATAATGCCATAAATTTACACAAGTTAAAAAAGGGCGTCGCTAGGCGCGCCCCTTTATGCTGCTATCAAACCGCTGGCTGCTTTCCAAAGTTACAGGCGTTTAGCCTGAGCGCATGAAGAAGCACGAGTTACCCGACACATCGCCGGGCGGCGGTGACCATGAGCCACCACCTTGCTGCGGAGGCGGCGGGTTGACAATTGTCACGGGTCCAGTGCCGCTGCGACCGTTGCCATTGCCACCATTACCATTGCCGTTGCCGTTACCATTGCCATTGCCACCACCGACGACGCTGCGCAGTTCGTCTTCCGACAAGCTGCCCCACAGTTCATCAGCGGCGGAGGTCAATTCATCCGCGCTGAAGTTCAAGCCATGCTGCGATGCTGTTTGCAGAAGGCTCGACACATTCCACGGATGACCTTGTGCAGCAGCGGACATCAAAAATTGCGTAACGTTCATGAGTTTGTCCTTCTAATTTGCAAGGAATGCGATAACGGGTATACATCACCACATTACATTAATCCTACAGATTATCACATTTAGGAGCATGGGCTGATTGACCTACGGATCGTATTATTCATAAATTTTTCATTTCTTTAGATTTCCCAATAAGAAGCCTCCGATCACAGGTTCATCCGTCACCGGCAGCGCCACCGCGTGATCGAGCGCGTGAGGGGGAAAACTGCCCAACGCACATGGCGCAAGGTCGAGCGCCGCCGCCGCTAAGTAGAAAGTTTGCATCAATACACCGCTATTTTGCTCCGCCAGCAGCAGCGCATAGCGCTTCCAATTGATGCGCGCCAGTCGTGCCGTGATCAAAATCAAGACTTGGACTAGGTCAACCTGCCTACCTGTTAACGTGACAGCGGTCGTCGTCAGATGCTCTAAGTCAGGCGCGGCGATCTTCAGGGGTTCGAGCGCGTGCTGGGCAGGATCGTAATGATACAGCCCTCTTGCGAGATCAGTACAGCGCGGCGCGACGATATATAACTCCAGTTCGTAAGCCGCGCCCGCCGCTGGATATAAACGGCGCGTGCTGTCATACAGTGCGCCCGCGACTTCTGCTTGCGCGCGCGCAGTCATGAACAAAAACGCGCTCAGTTGCTCACGGGTGATCGGCGTGGTGTCGTCATAGCGATAGCGTGTGCGCCGTTCGCGCAGTAGCGCGTACAGATCACCCGCTGGCTGACTTGACGCGGCTCCATGCGCCAATGACAGCGCGTGATCGCTCATCGGCGGCTTGAACGGTGGTGCGGGTATGCGGGGCGGTGTGTCCGAACGATCACCGAACAACGCCAGCGCATCCGCAAATGACCAAGCCGCAAACGCGGGATCGGCGGCACTGGTCATGCCTGCCGCATCGATCAGCGCCCAGACCGCCGCCGCCAGCGGATCAGCCGGATCAGCGGCGGCGAACACGATCGCCAGCACGCGCGTATCATGGATGGTCACAACAGCAGGCGCGACGGCTGAACGCAGCAGTACGCCCGCTTCGGAGTGCTGCACGTAAGCAAAGCGCGATAACGCGCGCGTGGGCGCTTCCGCAGCCGCTTCCACCCCGTGCGTCGCCAGCAGCAGCACATCATCCACGAACAACTGCACAGCGCCGTCGTCAGCGTAGACAATGTGGGGTGCGCCCGTCAGCCTGTTCATAAGAACATCACCTGATCGTTAAGTTCGCTTTCGGGGGTGGGAGCGTTCAGCCAACCGAGCGCGACCGGCACATCATACAAGCGCCCCGCCGCGAAACGCGCCCAAAAATGACGCAATCCCGGCACGATCACGCGGGCGACGGGCAAACCTGTATCCGCGCGCGTCTGATCGATCACCAGCAGTTCTAAAGCGCGCGCCCGCAACTGCTCCACACACCACAGCACATCATCGCGCAGATCATGCGTATGCGGCGTTGTATAATCCGCGGGCGTGCGCGCGCGCTGCGTGCTGTCCGGAACGAGATACGGATGATCGACGACGCGCACACCTTGCCACCACGCGATCTCCCACGCCGACTCGGAATGATACGCGCCCGCAGCATCCCGCAGCGCGGCGGGCAGCGATTGATTTAGCTCGGTCACGGCGCGCAGCGCGGCAATTTGCGGATCGAGATGCGCGCCAAAGCCCAGCACAATATCCTCAGTGGGCGCATCAACGCGGCGCGAGAGGGCAACCACCGCCGGAATGCCGAGGTCGGCAGTCAGATCAAGCGCCCATAACGCGCGTCCGTTGGCTGCAAAATAGGTTTCGACCGCGCGCAAATACGGGTGATCGATGCTGCTGAGATCGAACGCCGGACGCTGTAAGCGGTTATACCACCACAACGCCACCGCATCGCGCTCGACCAGTTCGAGCAACCCTTGCAGGATGGCATCTTCAAGCGAAGCGCCCGCCGCGCACCCGTTCGAGTCGCTGCCGCAAAACACATGATCAGCCGCCAGCGCATAATCATAGTAGCAGTAGGCGGTCGGCACATGGCGCATGGTCTGGTGCGTCAGCGACCATGCGGGCGACCATTCAATCGGACGTTCTTGAGCGAACGGTGCGGGAACCACCAGATGCGGCGGACAGGTCGCGTTCCAAGTCGCGCGTTCGGCATATTGGCGCTCGCTGAACAGCAGTAGCTCAGCGGGATGCACGGCGTCAGGCAGATCACCATAAACGGCGGTGATGCGCGGCTCATCGCCATGAAACAAGCCGCTGTAGCGTTCAATCGATTCGCATAAGGCGCTCACCCGCGCCTGCAGATCCGTTGTCCCTTTGCCCGCGCTTTGACTGCGTAAACTGCGCCGAAAGTTCTGCCAGTGATCGAACGAACGCGCATGGTTATGCCCCGATGCGTAGACATAGAGCATGTCGGGGCTGCTGACGCGCGTCAAATGCGTGACGATGCCGCACACACTGCTGATGTGCTGGCGATAACGTTGATAAATAACTTCAGGGTGATCGCTGCGATAGCCTGCGTCAGCACCATGCTTCGGCACTGATCGCAAGTGAATGGGTTCAGCGCTGTGCAGCGCTGGATCGCCGCACACGGGGCAGTTAGGGCGCGCGATCAACGTATGCCAGTCTGTTTCCAACGTCGCCATATCCACCGTGCAAACCTGACCGATCAGCGCACGGTCGCCCGCCCGCCAGTCCGTCAGCAGGTGCGCCAAAATACCCAACGCCAGCGGATCAATCGTCGCAGTAACGGGCGGTGCGACCGCATAGCCCAAGCGCGCGCTGAGAAAGGCTTCCAGTGGATAATTATGCTGGATGCGCCACGCCAAACACGCCCAACACGGCGCTGACTCCGGCATGAAAGCCGGACCCACCCACACCACAGCACCCGTCAGCTTGACCAGCACCCACGGACGCGCCGCTGTATTGATTGTTTCCAGACGGGGATCATGGGCAGCATCGACCAGTACCAGATCGAGATCAGCGGCATCAGCGCGCACGGCGATGCCCTGCGTGTGCAGCAGCGTGATCAGGGGTTCCAGCGGCGCAGCACTCAGATTGATCAGGCGCACGGTCAACGGTGCTGGATCAACTGAGTCGGGCGCGTCGTCGTCCAGATAGCCTTTACCGCGCAGTCGATCCAACGTGTAGCCGACCTGAATCGGCGGCATCTGACCATCAAGTGCGGCGATCACTGCGTCTTGATCGCGCGTGCCATCCAACAACGGCGCTAAAGTGTAATAAGCCGCACCATGCAGGATATAGCGCTCATTTTCAGCCAGCAAAAACACCAGATCAGGCGGCAGGCGCTCGACCCGAAATTTTGACTTAAAGCGTATTCCGTTCTTGCTCAACGACGGCGTCAAAATCGAGGGTTTGCCCATGCGCTAACCATGTCTCCAGTTGTTCGGGTATCGGTGCGGGGTGCAGACGTGCCAGCACGCGATCCGACTCGGTTTGAATTTCCGCATCGCTGCCGCTGACCGGATGCGCCCGCACCATGCCGATTAACGCCACGGCGCGCTCAATATTCCCCTGTTGCCGATGTAAATCAGCCGCCGCGCACAGGGTCATGACTGCGGTCGCAGTCGCGCCGATGCTCGTGCTAAGCGTTAGTGCGGCGCACACCCGTTCGCGCGCTTCTTCGAGGTTGCTGCGCCGCAGCACAACGAAACTCATATAACAGTTGGACAGCGCTTCGCCATAGGTGTTGTGCGCGCGCTCAAAGGCGATCAGCGCCGTCAAGAAATGCTCATAGGCATTGTCATATTGTGCGTCAAGATAAAGGATGCGCCCCAAGTTGCCTTCGACATTGCCGATCAAGCCAGCGTTGGCGATTTCCTGCGCCAGCGTCGAAGCGCGCGTCAGCGTGGCGATGGCTTCTTCGGTCTTGCCGATGCCCGCTTCCGCCGCGCCCAGTGAGTTAAGATGATTCGCCAGCACACTCGCCTGCCCCGCTTTTTCAGCCAGCGGCAGCGCTTCGGCAAAGGCATCGTAAGCGCCTTGCATGTCACCCTTGATGTGCTGGATCACACCGATCAGACCGAGCGCCCGCATCAACAGCTTGTCATCGCCCGATGCCCGCGCCAGCGCGATCACCTGTTCACCTTTGGCGCTGGCAGCGTCCATATTCCCGTGTCGAATATCGATCCACGCGAGCGTATCCAGAATATCGACGCTGAAATCGTTAAACTCATGCTGCGCTGAAAGTTCAAGCGCGCGGTTCAGGCTTGCCTGCGCTGGCTCGTAGCGGCTCAGATATTCATACACCCCACCCAGCAGCACATTGAACTCAACTTCAGCGCGCGGATCCTCTGTCGCTAACTCAAGCGCGCGTTCATACAAAGCACGCGCTTCGTTGTAGATACCAATTTGTTTAAGGCGATCCGCCGCCATGCGAATATAATGCAATTCCTTGGCGGCAGTTTCCGCTTCACGCCAATGCTTGACCAGCAGCAGCGCGTATTCTTCATGCGGATAAATGCGCTCGATGGCTTCCGCCACCTGTCGATGCAGATCGCGTTTTTCCGGTGCTGCCAGTTGCTCCAGCAGATGCTCACGCAGCTTTTCATGCGAAAAGCGCCAGCGTTCGTTTTGATAATCCAGCACAGCCGCGTTGGTCGCGGTGGTCAGCCAGTGTTCGACCTGCGCGCCATCGAACAGCGCGCGCATCATCAGTAGATCAAGCTCACGCCCCGCCACCGCCGCCGTTTGCAGCAGCGGACGCAGATCGACTGGCACAAGATCAAGCCGCCGCTGCATGATCTGCTGAATGCCACTGGTGATGATCCGCTCAGGAATGGGCGCGCTGCCAATCGCTTCCAGTGAGGGCGCATCTTCCGCCAGCGCACGCAGGGTTTCGACGAGGAAAAACACGTTACCTTCGGTTTGACGTTGCAGTGCCGCGACCAAGTGTGAATCCGCGCCCGCCTGACCGATCATCGCATGAATCAGCGAACCAATCGCCTCCAGCCCGAAACGCTCAAGCTGAATTTTCGGCACATCGGGGAACATTTCGATCAACTGGGGGGCTTCATCGGTGCGATACGACACGGTAATTAACCAGCGCGAATCCGGCGCTTCTGCCTCCAACAATTTGACGATGTTGAGGCTTTCGTCGAATTCCCACTGAATATCTTCGAGCAGCAGCAGCAGCGGTTGCTGCACAGCCTTCAACACGCGCACGATCACGTCAGCCAGCGGCGCATCCTGAACGGCAGGCGGCACCGGACGATCCAGAATACGCTCAATGTCGGGAACCAACTGGCGCAGCGCGGCGGCATCTTCATCCGAGACTTCGACCTCTAACAGCAGATGGCGCAGCGGTTCGCGCCAAATCTGGAGCGGTTGCCCGGTATCGCGGCGTGCTTCACCCGTCAGCACCAAAGCACCGTGTACCAACGCCTGACTATGCAGTTCGCGCAGCAACCGCGATTTACCCACGCCGCTTTCACCACTGATCAACCACAAACTTCCGCCTAGCCCAGCGCTGGCGCGTGTCAGCGCATCCAGCAGACGTTTTTGCTCAACTTCACGACCGACAAAACTTGCCGCTTGCAGATAACTCTCGCGCGTATCGGCGCTTTGCGGTGGCGCGGGTTCGCCGATCGTGTCGTACAGGGTGGTCAGAATATGATCGGGATTCTCAAGACGCCGTGCCGGATTTTTATCGACCAGACTGGCGATCAGGTTGACAAGCGGGTAAATCGATGACGTCACCGAGTCGTGGTTAGGGGTGATGTCCTGTACAGCGTCGGCAGTGGACTTATTCAGAATCAGCGTTTGCGCCGGATCAAATAGTCCGTATTCTTCCATGCTATGCGCTTCAATCACATCGATCAAAGGCTGCGGATCGAATGAGCGCTCCAGAATATCACGCATGAGCTGAAAAATCTTGTTTTCCCCAAATAAACGCTGCCCCGTCAACAATTCATAAGTGATCACGCCCAGCGAATACATATCCGAAGCGAATGACGGCGGTTGACCCTGGAGTAATTCGGGTGCCATATAAGCAATCGTGCCAGTCATGCCGGATTCTTCATACTTCGGCTGATCGAGCGCCAAGCCAAAATCGACCACTTTCACATGGTCATTCGGCGCAACCATAATATTCTCTGGCTTCAGATCGCGGTGAATAACCCCACGTCGGCGCAAATATTTAAGCGCCTCAAACACCTGCATCAACAGCCGAATGCGATCCCGAAACGAGCGGTTACGCCCCGCCTCATGCAGCGTGACCGCATTTTGCAGGTACTCCATCGTGAAAAATGGTGCGCCCACTTCATCGATGCCGTAATCCAACACCTTGATCACGTTGGGATGACGCAGCGAAGCTAAAATCTCAAATTCATGCGTCAGAGAAAGTTTTACCTGCGTCGATAATACAGGGTCGATTAAATCGTCGGCAGCGGTTGACGGATGCACCCGCTTCAAAGCGATCAGATCGCCCGATAAACGATCATGGGCGAGATAGACCGCACCCATTGACCCCGCGCCAAGTTTGTCTTTGAGGATATAACGATGATGTACTAATGTGTTCATTCGCTCTCACCTTATCGGCGACCAACGACAGCGGCTTTCACAAACAGTGTACGTTCATTTCGGGTGTTGATGACACGAAATTGGGTGTCGCACTCACGAATGGGCAGCATTTTCCAGCACCATCTCAGCACTTCAATGCGTATGCCTAGCCCATAGATCAATTGTCTATATCGAACCCTATTTTGACATACGCATAAAGGTTGATTTAAGAGTGGGTCAGATGGGGGATTAGGAGCGCGGCAAACGGCAACCGTTGCTAAACGTGGTTGCCCTATACGATGCCCCAAAGCGGTGCTTTTCTCGCTCACCGATGGGCGCGTACATATGCGGAAGAATCAACGGTTTATGTTTGCCATGCCCGTGGCATTGTCTCCACTCACTCACCTCATGCGATCATTATCGCCATGTGCACCTGCACGCACTACAATCACGCGCATCCTAGTGATCGATTGTACGCCGTCGCGCACGGCACACGATTCTTTTTGCTGCACTTTATACGAGAGGAAGGCACAAGCGCATGTGGACGCACTTATTTGGTGACATCACCCGTTTATCCGACGCGCGCACGCGCTCGATCAGCGCCGAAAATCCGACGGGGGAAAAAGGGCGCGGCGGGATGGCGACGCACGGCACAGGCATTCCGGGTCCTGCCAGCGATCTGGGACAGGGCTGGAAGGTGTCGCCGTCGATCCGGATTGAGCCGTTTGCAACCGTTACACTGGCTGAGATTGGCGGCAGCGGTGTGATCCAGCACATCTGGCTGACCGTCGCGCCTGCATTCTGGCGGCGGTTGGTGCTGCGCTGCTACTGGGATGACGAGCCAACGCCTTCCATCGAAACGCCGCTGGGCGATTTCTTCTGCAATGGATGGGGTGTGCGCTGTAATGTCAACTCGCTGATGATCGCCGTTAATCCCGCGGGCGGATTCAACAGTTATTGGGCGATGCCGTTTCGCCAAGGCGCGCGCATCACGCTCGAAAGCCTGAGTAAAGACCGCATCGACGGCTTCTACTACCAGATCACCTATGCTGAAACCGCCGTTCCCGACGATGCTGCTTATCTGCACGCGCAATGGCGGCGCAGCAATCCGCTTGCCTACCAAACGCCGCATACCTTGCTTGATGGTGTGCAGGGACACGGGCATTACGTCGGCACGTATCTGGCGTGGGGGGTGAACAACAACAACTGGTGGGGCGAAGGCGAGATCAAGTTTTATCTGGATGGCGATGCTGAATTTCCGACGATCTGCGGCACTGGCACGGAAGATTACTTCGGCGGCGCGTGGAATTTCGAGCATCCCGCTGGAGAGTACGGGTCATACTCCACGCCCTTTTTAGGCATGCCCCAGGTGATCACACCGGACGGCTTATACCGCGCTCAACAGCGTTTCGGCATGTATCGCTGGCACGTTCCCGATCCCATCCGCTTTCAGCGCGATCTGCGGGTGACGATCCAAGCGCTCGGTTGGCGTTCCGAAGGGCGCTTCTTGCCGCTGCAAGACGACATCGCCTCGACGGCGTTTTGGTATCAGCGTGAGCCGCACGCGCTGTTTCCTGCGCTGCCCGACCGCGACGCGCTCGAAGTAATCTAAAGTGGGTTATCGAAAGTCATGATGGAATAAAAGCCTTTCAGCACTCGCCGGATCATTCTGCTTTTGCAGCAAGCCAACCACTTGCTGGTGCAGCTGGGCAATGGCTGGATACAGTTTGTTGGCAGCTACGGTTTGCTTCAGATGCAACCAGAAACGCTCGATCAGGTTCAGTTCCGGGCAGTATTGGGGCAACCAGAACACGCTCACGCGATGCTCAAGCAGGCTCAACAAAGCCTGAACTTTGGCACTATGATGGTAGGAAGCATTGTCCAGCACCAGGATCAGGGCTTGGGTGGGATACTGGCTGACAAGCTGTTCGAGAAAAGCAATAAAGGTATCACTGTTTTTGCGCTCAACGCTCAAATAGGACACGTGCCCTGAATACCAATTGTAGCCGCCGATCACATGCACATACGCACGCTTGCCCGTGAAAGCGGGAATTTCCTTCTGCTGCCCACGT
>JBGSRB010000347.1:0-9632 GCA_041737735.1 Anaerolineae bacterium
TAGATTTCACACGGCGGTTGTCCTACTCACTGAGCATGTATATGGATGTGTTTTGGGATCGCCGCCTACCTGCGACAGACTATCCCAAAGAACTTGAAGCCCAGATCGAAAGCCGGGATTTTCTGCTGCTGGTGATGACGCCGTTTTCTATCGTCAGTGAATGGTGTCAACGTGAATTGCAGTATGCAGAGAGCCACAGCAAGGGAATTGTACTGGCACGCATATTCAATGGCGATGGAACAACCAACCCTCAGTGGATCTCTAAATATACGTTTGGAGATTTCACAGAAGATTTTGATGCTGGTTTTCGCCGCGTCTCAACAATGATGCTAGGGCAACCTTTTTCGTCATGGGAGTATCTTGCTGAAGGCGATGATCGGGTCGTGATTCAAAGTCTGCGATATGGTGTTTTGCCAAGCGCCATCTCAAAGCACATCGCAGAATGGCTCATTGTTGAAAAGCTCTGGGGGTATGTCGAGACCATAGCAGACGATTTTAAGCGAGCAAAGGAGGTAAAAGGCGCGCATGTCCGCATTCGTAGAGGACAGCCGCGTACCGCTCGTGGCGTTCTCATCTCGCTTGGAGAAGTTCGGGAACGATTTCAAGAACTGGGTTATCGTAACCATGCCGAAGTGATAGGCGCAATGACCTTAACTGCGGCAAATGCGATGGAACATCTCAGTCAAACGTCAGATGACGACAACAAAGAAGCTGGAAACACGGCATTCAATCTGTTTACCCAAGTACGGGGCAATATGGTGAATCAAAGCGCAAAAGTCTTGGATGCCGATCTTGCCAAATATGGACACGAATATCTGGAATTCGATCTCGCGGAAAAGTTGCGCGAACTGATTAATTTGTACGCGAGACGTTCGAGGTATCTGTACTGATTCTACTGGATTGGCTATTTGACTTGACCATGCACGATGATTAAAGAGGGGATTGAGCGCTCAAAGAGAGTGTAAGGAAAAAAGATGGTCGATAAGGCAGTAATGTGGCTTTCCAAAAATTGGTGGGGTTTACTCGTTGCTTACGGCATATGTTTTGTGATTGCCTTTGGCAGCGTTTGGTTTTTTTCTGAACCGTTGGATTTACTAAATAATGATGAGGGTAATATCTTGTATTCGCGCCAAGCTATATTTATTATCCTCGTTCTCATGGTGACTGCACACCTCGCTTTGGTACTTGAGCTTGGCCTGCGTCGCCGCCGTTGGAAAAAGATTGAAGCTGCTCATTGGGAAAGTATCTTGTTAGGAACTTGGGCGGGCAACTACCAGCACAAAGAGAAGCAACGCCATGTTGTTGTGAGATTTGAAGCAAAGAACAATCAACTTGCTGCACACATTACGACTGATACTCAGGAAGATAAGGTTGAACAAAAGGCTGTAACGCGGGGACTAAATCAGGTTTCTTTTTCTCTATTGGCTGAACAGATCACGACGAGTAGCAGCAGATCGACAAAATGGCGACCGGAAGTGTGGTATTGTCAACTAATCTACGACGCATCCGGTTCCCCGAGACTAGGCGTAGAAATCACCGACGAAAGCAGAACCGGTGATACTCGTAAGGTTGCTAATCCCATTCTCTATAAAACGAAGTAGCATCTTATGACCGATCCCACCCGCCTCAACGAGTACAATCTGAGCGAAAAACCCGCGCTTGATCTGCTGGAGCGCATGGGCTACACCTACATCCCCGGCGCGAATCTGGCGGGGGAACGCGCCAGCCTGCGCGATGCGGTGCTGCGCGGTCAGCTTGAGGCGGCGATCCGGCGCATCAATCCGCACCTGAATGAGCAAAATGTCGCACTGGCAGTCCGGCGCGCTGCCCGGGTGGATGCTACCACTCTGATGGAAGCCAACGAGAAATTCTATGGCGATCTGGTCAATTACTTCTCTTTGCCGCAGGAGGTGAACGGAACGCGCCAGAGTCTCACAGTGAAGTTGATTGACTTCGACAATCCGCGCAACAATACGTTCGCGGTCACCAACCAATACGAGGTGTTAGGCGCTGCGGATAAGGTCATCCCCGACCTGATGGTCTTCGTCAACGGGCTGCCGCTGGCGGTCATCGAGTGCAAAAGCCCGACGATTAATCACCCGCTGGAAAACGCCATCAATCAATTGCAGCGCTATCAGGTGCAGGCTCCGCGTCTGTTCGAGCAGGCGCAAATTCTGGTTGCCACCTGCGGCGTAGCGGCTGCCTATGCCCCGATTGGCGCAGACGCGCGTTTCTTCCTGCGCTGGCGTGATCCGTGGCCGCTCAATCGGGCGCAAATCGCGCAGATGATCGGGCGTGACCCCACGCAGCAGGATATTTTATTGGCGGTCATGTTCGAGCCGTCGCGCCTGCTGGATGTGATTCGTAATTTCACCGCTTTCGAGTCTGAGCGCGGCACGACGGTCAAGAAGCTGGCGCGTTACCAGCAGTACCGCGCCGTCAACAAAGCGATGGAACGCATCATGCGCGGCCGAACGCTCAAGGAGCGCGGCGGGATCATCTGGCACACGCAAGGCAGCGGCAAAAGCCTGACGATGCTGTGGCTGGCGCTCAAGCTGCGCCGACCAGAGGAAGCGCAGGCGCAGCGCATGGGCGAGATGACCAATCCAACAGTGCTGGTGGTCACCGATCGGCGCGACCTCGATCAACAGATCAGCGGCACGTTTCAGAAGTGTGGGTTTCCCAATCCGGTTCGGGCGGATGGCGTCGCCGACTTACGCCAACTGTTGCGTACAGGCGTCGAGAAAACCATCCTGACAACGGTGCAAAAGTTCCAAACCGCACAGGGTGAAACCTATCCCGAAATTTCGCAGGCAGCCAACATCGTGGTCATGGTCGATGAGGCACATCGCACGCAGTACAAGGGACTGGCGACGAATCTGCGAACTGCCCTACCCAATGCCATTTACATTGGCTTCAGCGGCACACCGATCGACAAGCAAGACCGCAGCACACCACGCACCTTCGGCACCTACATTGATACCTACACCATTCAGCAGTCGGTTGACGACGGCGCAACGCTGGAAATCCGCTACGATCCGCGTTTGCCGCAGCTGCATGTTGAAGGCGCGACCCTCGATCAGTTGTTTGAGCGGGTGTTCAAAGACCTGCCGCCCGATCAGAAAAATCAGCTTAAGCAGCGTTATGCGAACGAACGGGCGATTGCGTCAGCACCGCAGCGGGTGCGTGCGATCTGTATGGACTTGATCGATCACTATGAAAGGCACATCGCGCCCAACGGCTTTAAGGCGCAGGTGGTCGCGCATGATCGGGCCACCGCCATGCGTTACTATCGCACGCTGCTCGACCTCAATGCGCCGGAATGTGCGTTGGTCATGTCGCCATCGCCGGATGACGGGCAGCGCCCGGACTGGCTGCCGTATGCGGCTGAGTCACGCGACCAAGAAGCCATTAAAGACCGGTTTCTCAAACCGGATGATCCGCTCAAGATCGTCATCGTTTGCGATATGTGGCTGACGGGCTTCGATGCGCCGATTGAACAGGTGCTGTATCTGGACAGCCCACTGCGCGAACACAACCTGCTGCAAGCGATTGCCCGCGTCAACCGCACGATGGTCGGCAAAAGCTACGGGCTGGTGGTCGATTACTGGGGCATCGCCGCCGATCTGCGTACCGCGCTGGAGATGTTTAATCCCGAAGATGTCGCTGGTATTCTGAAGCCGGTTAACGATGAGCAGCAGCTTGCCGAGCGTCACCGGGAAGCCCTGCGCTTTTTCGCACTCGTCGATCGCGCTGATCTATATGCCTGTATCGCGCTGCTTGAACCGGAAGATATTCGCGCCCAGTTCGATCTTGCCTTTCGCAGCTTCTCACAGGTGATGGATATGGTCATGCCCGACCCGGCAGCCAATCCTTATCGCGGCGATCTCGCATGGTTAGGCAAAGTCCGTCTAGCAGCACGCAACACCTACCGGGACGAGTCGTTTGAACTAGCGCCGTTGGGTGAAAAAGTCCGCCGTCTGATCGATGAACATATCCGTGCTGGACAGATGGAACACCTGCTGCACGAACCGATTTCGGTGCTGGACACCAAATTTATCCACTATGTCGAGAGCATCAGCGATCCACGCGGCAAGGCGCAGGAAGTCGAACATGCTGTTCGCCATGAAATCCGTGTCCGCATGGAGGAGAATCCGGTTGCCTATGCTTCGTTGCGTCAGCAACTGGAAACCTTGATAGAGACTCATCGCCAGCAGCGGCTCTCTGATCTCGAACTCTTGATGGCGGAGCTCAAATTACGGGATGATCTGGTTGAGTTGCAGCAGGGGCATGTCGGGGTAGGACTGGAAGTTTATGAAAAGCCCTTCTATGACCGGTTGAAAACAGTTTTGCCCGCTGATACCTCCGAAGAAGCGCTGGCAGCCCTTGCCCGCAAGGTGGTCAGCATCTTGAACGAACTCGCCGTCATCGACTGGGCTGCCCGTGAAGATGTCAAGCGTGAGATGCGGCGTCAGATGAAAGGCATCCTGCGCAGAAACGCTGTCCCAGCCCATGAATTAGATGCGACCACCACCGCGCTGGTCAAGCTGGCACAAAGCTGGATTACACTGTGAGCGTGGGTCCGTTGATGCGCAGCCACGCTCGACGTTCTTCGTAATCAGCGATGACTGACCCAACCCGATCCCAGAATTTAGGCGAGTGTTCCGGGACGGATAGATGGCACAGTTCATGCACGACCAAGTAATCAATGATCGGAATGGGCGCCATGATTAAGCGCCAGTTCAGATGCACTGCGCCGCGTGGTGTACAACTTCCCCAGCGCCGATCCAGATCCAGCACTTTGATTTCTGTCGCTTGCAGGTTCAAATGATCGGCATAAATACGCACCTGCTCGCTCAACTTAGCTGCAGCCCGCTGTTTGTACCAGGCTCGGAATAACTCACGGATGATGGGTTGACGCTCCCAGATATTCAGTTGTGGCGGCACTGTCGCTTCCAAGGTGCTGTTGCGCATGACCAGAAGCGGGCGACGTTCAGCACGTTCCGCGACGACCAGTGTGTGCTGCCGACCGAGATACAAGAACTTTTCACCCGACACAAACTCTTTTGCAGGCGGAGGCGCTTCAATCGACGCGATCGCAGCGAGTTTTTCCATGATCCAGCGCCCTTTTTTGTGCAGCATCTGTTCAACTGCCTGATCACTCATACCAGCCGGGGCTGTCACCTCAACACCATGTTCAAACTCCACCGTGATTTTCACAGTTTGGAGCTTACGGCTGTGCAGTAGAGTGTAGTTGAACAAACTTGATCCAAAGGTGAATTGCTTAGCCAACATCTCCCTAGTCCACCCGCCCACCTGAACAGACACCCTGAGTCAATCGGATTAATATAAGAGTTGGTGGATCTCGACCAAAAACTGGTAATTTTACATCGCGAATCCGTAAAATTACCAACCCTAAACTGTAATTTTACCAGCTTTCCCCGCAGTGACTTTGCTATGCTGAGTTCATCGGTAAAACACGGAGCAAACGATGAACCGGCAGCACGCTTATTTTCACAAACTGAAGAGCATGAAAGGAGCGGCCCTTGACGCCCGATCCTGAACTGCGCGAGGCGCTCCCGCCTTCCGAACCGATCAATCTGGTCGCTGTCTGTCGTCAGATCATGCGGATTGTTGCGCGTTTGGAAGGAACACCCTATACTGATTCTATTGATCGCCGAACCGAGGTGGTGGTACACCCCGATCCGGCTGACCCCGCGAGTGCTAGTGGCACGCCGCAGGGCTAGAGGCATTGTATCTCATGCGCTCTGCTCTTGCCGTAGTCACTCACGGGAGCAGGGCGTTTTCGTTATCTCATCCGGGAAGGAGGAAACCACATGCCGCGTCCGTTGAAACGCCCTGAGCAACCGATTGACCCGTACAAGGCGCAGCCCTTACCGCTTGGTCGCCCGGCATCCGTCTACTACCGCCAGTCGTCCGAGGGACAAATCGGCAACATCTCGACGACCCTCCAAACCATCGACATGATCGAGCATCTGTTGGATCGCGGCTGGTTACGTGAGAATGTTCACATGATCGACGCCGATGCGGCGGTCAGCGGCACCAAGAAAATTCGTGAGCGCAAAGGCATGTCGCAGCTCTACGACCTGATCGAGGCGGGACAGATTGGCTTGGTCGCCGCGCAGGACGTGGATCGTTTCTTCCGCGACGTGACCATGATCGAGACCAACCTGTTCATTGATGCCTGCAAACGCAATAACGTACAGGTGATGACGCCGCGCATGATCTACGACTTCGCCCACCCGGTCATGGGATCGTCCCATGTCAAGATGTTCCGTGAGGAAGCGCAGCGCGCCGCCGACTATCTCGAATATCAGATTCGGGGGCGTTTAGTCAAGGCGCGGCACAGCCGCAGCGCGGGCGGGATGTGGACGGGGCGCAAGATTCTGCCCGGTTTCATGGTGGACTGCCGCGCGAAGGTGAACGAGCAGCGCAACCCCGACTTTCGTAAGTACAAGCGTTTCGACCTCTACGCGGATGTGATCTTGCGTTACTTCGAGATTTTCCGCGAGCACAACGGCAATATGTTCCAGACATGGCACCAGATCAACGAACACGGCCCCTATTTTCCGGACATTCCCGAAGGCGCAGTACCCGAAGGCTTCAAAGCAACGGAGCATCTGACGCGGCGTTCGCCCTTCACCAACGGACTCACCCCCTCGCAGACCGGCTTAACCTTTATGCTGGTCAATGTCGCCTACATCGGGCATTGGATTCACATGGGCGCGATCGTGCAGTGGAACAACCACGAGCCGATCATCCCGCTTGACCTGTTCATGTATGCCTTCAACCGCCTGTCACCGACCGACTTTCACGGCGATCCGAACCCGCAGTATGTCCCCTACCGCCCGTGGATCCGTCACGATAAAGCCGAGCGCACGGCAACACCACCCACTTACGCAGGCTTGGTGTACTCCGATGATCTTCCCCATCATCCGCATAAGCGGTTGGCGGGCATCTGGAATTCTCACGCCGAGAAGTACGAGTATCTGCTCAACGAGTATCCCTACCGTTCAACCGTATGGAAGCTGCGCGCCTTCATCCTCGACGGATTGATCGACGAGATGCTGCTCGAACGACTGCGGGCGACAACGATTGATGAGGCAGCGTGGGCAGCAGCGCTGGCGAGCTTTGAGCATGTCGATCAGTCCGAAGTTCGACGGCTGAAAGCGGCAATCCGGCAGGCGGAAACATCAAAAGACAACATCATCGCCAGTCTGGGCTTGCTCTCGAACGCGGAAATGGTCGCCCGCGCTCAGGCCAATTTCGAGCAAGCGGATTACGAGATCGCCAATTTGCGCGCTGAACTCGCGCGGATTGAGGCGGGCAAACAGCACTCGCGCTCACTGGTCGAGGCACGTCCGGCGCTGGAGCTGGTGATCGCCCGCTGGGAGGATGTGCCGAGTGCGGAAAAGCGGGCGCTGTTCGAGGCATTCGCCCATTATATCAAGGTCACGAAGGTGACACGGCATACGAAGCATATCACCGTGTTCTGGCGCGATGGCAGCACGTCGAAACGCAGCACCACCCACAAGGTGCGCGGCTATTTCTGGGATGAACCCGAACTCGAAGCGCTGCGTGCGATGTTTGACACCCATGTTGATCAGTGGGAGATTTTGCGCGCTTTTCCCGATTACTCGTGGCGGTCGCTGCAAGAACGCTACGCCTATCGCTACGGAAATGGTTACTATCCGAAGCACTATGCCGGCAAGAAACCCTACAACCGTCACACGCGCTGGCAAGACACGGCGGAATATCAGGCGGAGATCAAGGCGTCACAACTGGCGCTGAGTGGTGCATCGACTGATCGATCATGACGGCCTTTTTTCGGCGGGTTCGGAACGTCTTCGCCGCCTCGATCAGGAAGTCGAGCAGCGACGGATGGCGCATGAGGCGATAGACCTCATCCACTGCGATGATGCGCGGTTGCTCGTCAATCAGGCTGTCGCGGCGAATGGCGGACAGCACCTGCGTGTACGCCAGCGCCTGCAAGATCGGATCGCCTTCCAGTTCGTGGAAGCTGAAAACGCGCGGGCTGATCCAGTCGCGTCCGCCGCGCGTCAGATCGATGTTGGTCGTGCCGTTGAGGAAGGACGACCACGGCCCCGATCCGGTACACAGTCCGGCAATCTCGTCGGCAAGGTCGCGGGCGATGGCTTGCAGCGCGGGCTTCTCCCCCAGCGCGGCGAGAACGTCGCAAACCGTTGCACACGTCGGCGCGAGATCAGGCGTGACACGGCTGAGATCGGGGAAACCACGATAGAGCGTCTCCAGCGCCTCACCGAGCAAACCGCGCTCCAGATTTTCGCGCTGTCCGCCGGAGAGCTGGCGCCCCAAGACGGTCTCATACAAGCGCGTGGTGTGGCTGACCTGCTCGATCAGCGTCGGGAACATCACATCCTGCGGGTTGAGCTTGGTCGCCTGCGCGCTCAGCACGTACCACGGCAAGCCAAAGGCGTCCGCGATGTGGCGTCCATGACCCATCGGTTCGAGCAGGTCGAAGGGGATACCATTCTCCGCGTATTCGCGCGTCAGATAGCAGTTCAAGCCGAAGGTCTTGCCGAAGCCAGAAACGCCCACCCAGATTTCGTGGGTGGCGCGTTTGTCGCGCCACGAGTTGTGAAACACGGGATAGGCGCCGCCGACGGCTTCACCGCGTAGCACGCCGTCAGTGCTTGACAGCTTGCGGTAGCCGAGTGGCGCCAGCATCAGCGCCAGCTCGCGCGAGGTGACGGGCCAGGTGGTCGTCGGCAGCGCGATGTCCTTCGTGTGCTGCGCTGTGAAGAAGCCGACCGACCGCGTGAGCAGTTCGCCGACTTCGTGCCGCAAACTGAACCAGGCGCGGGTTTCATGGGTGATCGCGCTGACCCGTGCTTTCAAGGTTTTGCGATCATCCGCAGCAACGGCGATGGCGATCTGCACCAGATGGAGCGCATCGCCGTTGTTGATTTCCTGCAGCGCGCGCCGGCAGTCGCTCACGCGCTGCACTGAGCGCGAGTCTTCGCCGCGTACACCCGCCAGATGCACCTGATACGCCTGAATGATGCTTTCGATGGCATCAATGGCAGCGTTGCGCTCATACGTTTTGGGGATGTCCACCGCCAGCGCCAGCGGGTAGTTGAGGCGCAGGAGCGGCGCCAGCGGACGGAAGAAATTCCACGTCGCCGGCGCAAACTCGTAACTGGTCAAGACTGCCCACAGCGGACGCCCACCCGGACGACCGGTCGGCACCAGATGCCAGAACGGGCGCTCCCGCAGCTCATAGGATCCCTCGAACAGTGCCGGGAACGCCGCTTCGGTCACCGACGTGTCAAACGCCGACGTTAACCCGCCCGCCAGCGCGCGCGGATGCTGGTCATTCCAGAGTGCCATCCCGCACAGCGCCCGCTGATACGCCGCGTCCGTGTTCATGCGCTCGTACTCGCGGCGATACTCGATCAACAGATCGCGCCGCTGCGGGTCGTCGGTTGCCGCTTCCGCCGTGTTGAGCGCCGTGATTTTGGCGTCGAGCGTGGCGGGCATTTGCCAGCACAGGAAGCGGGCTTCACCCGAGATCGTCCGCAGCCACGTCGAGAAGCGCGCTTGCAGCGCCGCGACCCCGTCTTCGGTCG
>JBGSRB010000354.1:0-3727 GCA_041737735.1 Anaerolineae bacterium
GGCGTGGTGTCGTCATCGCTGCGTAGGCGGCGGCGCACCGCGCGCAACTGCCGCCGCGCTTCGGTATTCTGCGGGTTGATGGCGATGATGTTCTCAAGGCACACGCGCCGATCATGATCGTCATCCAGCACTTGCAGCAGCAGCAGCCACACGCGCTCATCATACGGATCGATGATTGCCGCTTCGCGCCAGCGATCATGCGCGGCTTGAGTTTCGCCATTGGTGTACAACGCAATGCCGGAGTCGAGCAGCGCTTGCAGTTCATTCGAAGGCTGTGTAATCATTTCGCATAAGATTAACGCGCTTAGGCTGGAGAATCAACAAATCGGCGCAGCAGCGCATCCGTGTGATCGACCATGCGCGCGAATGTGAAACGCTCTAACCCGATCTCCGTATTCGCGGCAAACCGAGCGCGCACGCCCGATGCAAACGCGGTCGCAAGCGCGTCGATCAGTGCTTCGCCGTTGACATACGGCACGAGCAAACCGTTGACACCCGCCCGCACCACTTCGGGATTGCCGCCTTTGTCGCTGGCGATCACGGGCGTGCCGACCCGCAAAGCCTCTAACAGCGTGTGCGATAATCCTTCGTAACCCGAATACAACACCAGATAATCCGCCGCGCGCATGTACTGCGGCACGTGTTCACGCGCCACATTACCCAAGAACGTGACGCGATCCGCCACGCGGTAAGCGTGAGCCAGTTGTTCGAGTGCTTCTCGTTGATCGCCATCACCCGCAATCAGCAGGCGTAAATTCGGCACGGGCGCGCGTGCCAGCGCCGCGATCAGGTGATCGACGCCTTTCCACGCGGTCAGCCGTCCGACGAATAACAGCGTCGGCACATCGGGCAATCCGAGCGCCTGCCGCGCTTCCGCCTGTGTCAGATCGGGCAGCTTCAGCGGCGGCAGAGCGTTGTAAAGCACATGGATGCGCTGTTCGTCCACGCCCCAACCCGCGACCATGCGCGCCAGATATTCACTCGGCACGATGATCGCGTCCATGCTGCGGGCTTCGCGCGCGCGCTGCATCCGATTGCTCAGCAACGCGATGTTGTCATAATCTTTGGTTTGAAAGGCGTCGATGTCCTCGTTTGGACTGACCCACTGTTTACGCACAGCGCGTTCCCACGCGCTATCCCCGACGATCTTCATGATGCGTGGTTTCGGCGGCAGCCCCAACGTGATCAGCGGCAAGCCTTGCAGGTGGATGTAGATCACATCCGCCCACGCGATCAACGGGCGCGCCGCCAACGCATAATTGAGTGTGCGCACGGGCAGCGTCGCCCGCATGATCCGTTGAAGCGGATAGGGATAGGTCAGATCGGCGTGCGGATCGTCGGCAAAGGTCAGCGCGCGCACATCAGCGCCGCGATCCACCAGCGCGGGCAAAAGCTCGTGCAGATAGGTGGCGGGTCCACCCGACTCCGGGTGGAAAATGCCGCTGGCGATGAATAAGCGCATGATATTTAACCTGCTCGTTTAACGGCGGCGCTGATATTCACGGATACGCTCATCATAGCCCCGTGTGACTTTGATTTCTTGCTTGGATGGGTGCAGCGGATCGGGTGCAACACCCTGCTCCAACGGATCGCCACCACGTGAACGTGTAGGACGTTTAAGCGTGCGAATGCCGTACTCGACATCAACCATCCATGCGAAAAACTCGCCCGATGCGTACACTAGCGTGCAAACGAACAACCCGCCCAACATGAACAAAATCGGTGTTGAAACGGTGATAAAAAGCGCTTCTTGGCTAATGAAAACACCCTGCGCGTTTAACGCTTGAACGCCGCGCACCGCACCCACTTCAAAGAAGATCGTCAGCACCAGCACCACCGCCACGCCCACCAGCGCCGTGATCTTGTAGATGACCGATAGCAGTTGTAAGGCGGGATAGCGGCGCATGAGTGACTACCTCACAGGTTAAAGCGAATATGCACGATGTCGCCGTTCTGCACGGTATATTCCTTGCCTTCCAGCCGGATTTTGCCCGCACTTTTGAGCGCGCTTTCACTGCCCGCCGCCAGCAGATCGGCGTAATTCATCACTTCGGCGCGGATGAAACCCTTCTGCAAGTCGCTGTGAATCGCGCCCGCCGCTTCGGGCGCGGTTGCGCCAATGCGAACGCTCCATGCGCGCACTTCATCCTCGCCCACTGTGAAGAACGACTGGATCGCCATCAGTTCATACGATAAGCGAATGACCTTCGCCGCACTCAATTCGGTGATGCCATATTCCTCTTGGAACACGGCGGCATCTTCGGGATCAAGCTGGCTCAGTTCCGCTTCGATCTTGCCCATCAACGACACGACCATGCTGTTTTGATGCGGATAGTCGATGGTGAGATCGCCCGTGTTCTCGTCGGCGTTCAGCACCACCAGCGCGGGCTTGAGCGTGAGAAAGCCATAGCCTCGCAGCGGCTTGATCTCGTCTTCGCTCAGACCGAGATCGCGCAATGGCGTCTCGTTTTCGAGCGCGTCTTTGAGGCGTTGTAAGACTTCGATTTCATCGCTCACCGCTTTATCGGCGGTGCGTCCCTTGCGCTTGAGTTCGGAATCGAGTCGTTCGAGCCGCGACTCGACCGCGACCAGATCGGTCAGCAGGAACTCGCCATCGAGAATCTCGACATCGCGCGCGGGATCGACCGTTTCATACGGGTGCGGCACGTTCTCATCCTTGAAGGCGCGCACGACATGTACGAAGCCGTCAAGCTGTGCCAGTTCGTTGCGAAACTGACCCTTCAAGCCGCCTTCGCCCACGCCTTTATCCAAGCCACCAATATCGACGTAAGTGATCTGCGTGTAGGTGGTCTTTTTAGGCTTGTACATGGCGCTGAGTTGCTCAACGCGCTGATCTGGCACGTTGACAACAGCGGTATGCACCTCAAATTGTCCGCTGGTGGCAGCGCCCGTCGTCAGCGTGCTGAGTGTCAGCGCGTTAAAAATCGTGGTTTTGCCGCTGTTGGGTAAACCGATAATGCCTAATCTCATGGGTATCGTCCGTTTGGCTGGCGCGTCGAAAGTGGGCGTTAGTATAGTGGAAAACGCCGCACGGGTTAAGCCAGAGATTAGACACGCGCGCTTTAATTCCCTTCGTTATCCGGATCGGGGAAGGCGTTCCCGAACGAACCCGGGATCGGCGTGGCGGTTGGCATCGGCGGCACATTCCAGTCAATCGGGATCGCTTCCATGTAAGCTTGCGTTTCGATGGCGAAGCCCGCCACCCATCCGACCACGCCATCCGCATCGATCTTGAGCCAGCCGTTCATGTACGGGCTGCGCGCGACTAAAGCGACCTGCGCGTCTTCGCCCACAACCGCAACCAGCGGAAAGACCACATCGGGACCGCGCCGCAGATTCGCGCCGCCCGTCTGGATTACACGGGCGCGCGTTCCCAGATCACCGAGGCGTTGCGGCGGCAGCGGCGTCGCATCATAGATCGCGCTGATCTCCCCCAGGTTGCGCGCCAGTAAATCCGCGAACACCCACCCGGTCATGCCATTCGCGCGCTGGACATGCAGCCATGTTCCGTCAGTGTTTTGCCCTAACACACTCAGCGGTTCGCCGGGCGGAAGCTGGACAAGCTGCGCGGCGTAAACATCGGGTGCGTTACGCAGATTGGTGCTGCCCTGCGTGATCACGCTGCCGGGCTGCGGCACGATCAGCGGGCGGTCGAACAGCGCGACGGGCAAGTTCGCGACAAAGGTCGCATCCAACGGAATCGGTA
>JBGSRB010000356.1:0-2504 GCA_041737735.1 Anaerolineae bacterium
AAGCACGTACATTGATGGCATTGATGAAGCGCTTGCCGCCGCCATCGATGGCGCGCAGCAAACGCTCGACATCGCCGCGTATGAGTTCAACAATCCGCGCCTGACGCAGGCGGTGCTAAGCGCCCATGCGCGCGGCGTGCGCGTGCGCGTCGTCAGCGATGATGAGCATGGGGTTGAGGACAGCAACGCCACGCTCGATCAACTGGCGGCGGCGGGCATTCCGATTGTCGATGATGCGCGCACCGCGTTGATGCACAACAAATTCATGATCATCGACGGCGCGCAGGTGTGGATGGGTTCGTGGAATTACACGATCAACGGCACTTATCGCAACAACAATAATGCGCTGGCGCTGCGGGCGCGCCGCATCGCGCAGATTTACCAACTCGAATTTGACGAAATGTTTATCGATGGGGAATTCGGCGTGCGTTCGCCCGTGAATACACCGCTGACACCGCTTAATCTGGATGGCACGTCCGTTGAAGTGTGGTTCGCGCCTGAATCCGCGGTGGATGAGGTGATCGTCGAGCGCATCGCCAACGCGCAAAGCTCGATCCGCTTCATGGCGTTCTCGTTCACGCTGGAAAACATCGGGGATGCGCTGCTCGAACGCGCTAACGCGGGGGTGCGCGTCGAAGGCATCTTCGAGCGTCTCGGCAGTCAAACGCAGTTCAGCCGCTTGACGCCGTTGTTCTGCGCCGGTTTACCCGTGCGGCAGGATGGCAACCCGTTTATGCTGCATCACAAGGTGTTCATCATCGACGATCAAATTGTGCTGACGGGTTCGTTCAATTTCAGCGCCAACGCCACCAACAACAATGATGAGAATATGCTGATCATCACCGACCGCGATCTAGCGCAGCAGTATATTCAGGAATATAACCGTCGTTGGGCGGAAGCATCCACACCCACTGCATTGACGTGCAATTAGCTCAGGCGTGCTATAATAACAGAACGATTCTAACGGAGAACCGAAGCGATGCCCTTTATTGAAGCGCCAACCACTTTTTACATGGGGCGAGTCTATGATCCGCAGACCAAACGCATCACTGATGATGTGGTCTATTACGACTCGCGCGATCTAACCACCCACGCTGTCGTCGTCGGCATGACGGGCAGCGGCAAGACCGGTTTGTGCATCAGCTTGTTGGAAGAAGCCATCTTGGACGGCATCCCCGCGATTGTCGTCGATCCCAAAGGCGACATCACCAACTTGATGCTCAATTTTCCCGACATGCGCCCGGAAGATTTCGAGCCGTGGGTCAACACCGATGATGCGATGCGTTCCAGCATGGATATTCCGACGTTCGCCGCCGATGTCGCGCATCGCTGGAAACAAGGTCTAGCCAGTTGGGGCATCGTTCCTGACCGGATGCGCTGGTTGCAATATGCCGCGCAGTACAGCATCTATACGCCCGGCTCGGATGCGGGTCTGCCGATCAGCATTTTGGCGTCGCTGCGCGCCCCGCGTAACGGCTTCGCGTCTGATCTCGAAGGCAACCGCGAACGGATCACGGGCATCGTCACGGCGCTGCTGACGCTTGCCGGACGCAATTCGCAGCCCGTGCAGGATAAAGATCATGTGCTGGTGTCGAACATCTTCGAGTATGCGTGGGCGCGCGGCACTGACCTGACGCTTGAGGATATTATCCTTCAGGTGCAGAAGCCGCCCTTTGACAAGCTCGGCGTGTTCGACGTAGACAGCTACATCAGCGAGCGCGAACGGCGTAAGCTGGCGATGGAACTCAACAGCATCGTAGCAGCGCCCTCGTTCCAATCGTGGATTCAGGGCGAGCCGATGGACATTCAAACGCTGCTGTATCAGCGTGACGGTCGCCCGAAGGTGTCGATCTTCTCGATTGCTCACCTTAACGACACCGAGCGCATGTTCATCCTCACGCTGCTGCTGGAAAACCTGATCGGCTGGATGCGGACACAAAGCGGCACCACCAGCCTGCGCGCATTGATGTACATTGACGAGATGTTCGGCTTCTTCCCGCCGCACCCGTTCAACCCGCCGACGAAAGAGCCGATCATGCGCTTGCTCAAGCAGGCGCGCGCCTTCGGCTTGGGCATGATCCTCGCCACGCAGAACCCCGGCGATCTCGATTACAAAGGCTTATCCAACGCCGGAACGTGGTTCATCGGGCGCTTGCAGTCGGAAAACGATCAGCGCCGCGTGATGTCGGGCTTGGAATCGATGGCGACGACTTCCACGCAGTTGAATCTCGAACAGGTTAAACGCCTGATCGCGGATATTCCGCCGCGCGTGTTCTTGCAGCATAACGTGCATGATCGCGAAGGACCGCTGATGCTGCACACCCGTTGGGCGATGAGTTACTTACGCGGCCCGCTCACGCGCCAGCAGGTCGCCATTTTGATGGCGGATCAAAAGGCGCAGCTTGCCGCACAGGTCAGTCGTGGAGCGTTCGGCGGACAGCCGCAGCAACTCACGTATCAGACCGCGCCGCCGCCCGCCGCGCCCACGCAATCAACGCAGTCGC
>JBGSRB010000381.1:0-4988 GCA_041737735.1 Anaerolineae bacterium
CCGGCGCGACGCGCACGCCCGCGCCGACACCCACGCCGCGCGGACCTGCGCCCATTCGCGGCGCGGCGGATTTCCACATTGTGATTTTAGCCGATGGCTTAGATGAGTCGTGGTTTTTCGAGACGGCGCGCGCGTATTACGAGCGTTTTCGTCCGGTGGTCAGCGGGCGCGTCGATGTGATCGACTTGATCCCGTTTACGCGCAGTCTCGCCGTCACGGTGATCGCCACCGCGGAACAAGTCGAGGCGCTGCGAAATTACTTCGTGGATGTGTATCCCAATTTGTGGTTTGACCCGATCACGGCGACGACGCGCGAGGAAGTCGCGGCGGTGTTCGATACTCGCGCGCAGAATGGGCTGCGCTTCGGGTGAGGAGGTAGATGAGGGGGACGGGTGCGCCCATCCCCCATTATTGGCGAACTACCCGCCGATCATGTGGAACTGACCGCGAATGTCGCCAAAGTAGACTTGTCCGGCGGTGTGCAGATTGAAATACAACTCGCCCTGCCGCGCGATCAATTCCATACCGGCAATCGTGACCACTTTCTCGCTCGGTGCGCCCGGCACAATCGGGCAGCCCGCCGTGAACGCGCCGATCAAACCTTCGCCGTGTTCCAGCACGGTTTCAATATCCTCATTGGTCACTTCGAGGCTGAACGTGCCGTCGGCAAGATACTCGCTCACGTTCCCCATCATGCCGAAGTCAACAATGATGGGTCCCAACTGTCCCGGTCGTCCACAGTGCAGATGCAGCATGACCACATCATCGGGGTTGACATTGGCGACCGCCAGATGCACATACGCGCGGCTGAGATCGTTCGTGAACTCGATGATGGCGTGACCGTGCGACGTGCGTTCGTTGCGCAGCGTGGATGGCGCGGTCGAACGGAACTGCGACGGAATGAACGCGGGCGTGTCTTCTTCTTCGCCGCCTTCCTGCTGCGGGGTCAGATAGGCTTCAAACACCGAGCCGATCTCCGCGCCCGCCGCCGGATTCAATGGCACTGGGCTGGGGCGTTCGCTTTCGGGACGGACGGTTCCGGTGGGGTGGTCGTGATCGTCTTGCGCGAACACAACACTATTCAAAGTTAGAACGCAAAGCAGTAGGGCGATGATCAAACGGGTGCGGTTCATGGTGAATGGCTCCGATTCACGATGCGATCAAGTCAACAGCTATCACTATACTGATCGCAGTCATTCACGGTCAAACCGTGTGTTAATGGACACTTGTCCAGTTTAGAGCGCGGGCGGCGACTGGTTGAAAATGAATGTGTAGAACTCATCGACCAGCAGCGCCGCATCCCCTAGATCAGGCGTATTGCCCCAATGCGTGAGCAGCTCCATCATCGCCGTGACATACAAGCGCGCGGCGATTTCGGGGCGCACGCCTGTCATCAGCGCGAAGCGTCCCGCGTGCAGATGTCCGAGAAACTGCGCGATCAAAAACTCTTTAGCGCGCTCACGCCAGCGCGACACCAACACGCTGTCCAAGCGCATGATGAACGGCTTCTGCTGCTCGAACGCCTGCAAGATCAGCCGCCACGATTGATACTCGCACTGCGGCGGCGGCAAGTGTTCGACCGCCGTGACCAAGTGCGCGTCAAGCTGCGTCATCCAATGCTCGAACACCGCCCACGCGACCGCCTCTTTGCTCTCGAAGTATTGATAGAACGTCCAGCGTCCGTAATCGGCGGCGTTGGCGATGTCGGTCACGGTGATGCGGTCGAAGCCGTGTTCGATCACGAGCTGCAAAAACGCATTCATGAAGGCGAGGCGCGTGCTTTGGCGGCGGCGCGTGTAGGTGGCAGGCACGGCACAGGTGAATAGGATGATCACGGGGATGACGAGACGGCTCAACATGACGCGATCCTCAAAGTTGCGATTACAGCAGTGTAAGATTGCGAAACGCGAGGATTTCGCGCGCGGGCGTACGATCACCCGTGCTGTTGATGCGGCGCGGCGCATCCAGCAGGATCAGGTTAAAGCCCATGTCCTGATAAAGCGCCTGCACGCGCTCGGTCGCTTGATTCGACGCGATCACGGGTCCCGGATGCTGCGCTAACCAACCCGCCAGCCGCACTTGATCCGCCCATGTGAAGCCCTCTTTTGAGTAGCTGACGAACTCGACATCATACGGCGGATCGGCATAAATAAAATCAGCGGGCGCGAGTTCGAGCGCGTCAAAGCGATTAACGCTAAAGTCCCATGCTGCGAACGCCGCGCGATAGGCGCTGAAATCGCGCAGATAGTTGATCGTCTTGTAGCGTCCGAACGGGACATTGAACGCGCCCGATCGATTAAAGCGGCACAAGCCGTTATATCCTGTGCGGTTGAGGTAGTAAAACAGATGCGCGGCTTCGGCGCTGGTTGCGCCGTGCGGCGTGCGAATCAGATCGTTAAAGCGCTCACGATTGGCATAGTAGCGGTCGCTGTCGTTATCGGCGTTGGTGAATGGCGTGACGGGCGGAAGTCCACGTTGCAGCCAGCGATAGAAGTTGATCAGATGCGGGTTGATGTCGTTGAGCAGCGCGCGATCAGGCAGCAAGCCTAACGCGACAGATAAGCTGCCGCAGAAAGGTTCGACCAAGCGGCGCGCGCCGTTGTGCTTCCACGCTTCGACCACATGCGGGATCAACCAGCGTTTGCCGCCCGCCCACTTGAGCGGCGGCGTTGGGGGATGTTTGAGGTTTGTCGTCATGAAGATAGTATAACGAAGTGCGGCGCGGATCAACATAAGCGCACGGGTGCGGCGGGACGTTCGCCCGCCCTACGCAATTTGACGCGCTTACAGTTGTTGGTTACATTTTGTATCCGCTTCTCTTTCACCCTTCCACGTAGAGAAAACTGAGCATGTCCACCCAACCCAGTGAGTCTGCGTTAGTGCGCCAAGCCGCCCAATTCCTGCATTTATATCATCCACCCGCCATTGCGGGCGTGTTCATGGGCAAGCACATCATCAGCGTGGAGCAGTTCCAGCGCGCCGATCTTGATCTGCTGTTTGCCACCACCACCACCATGCGCGATCGCGTTGCCGCGAAAGATCGCGCGCTCAGTCGCATCGGTGAAGGACGCTTGATGGCGTCGCTATTTTTTGAAGCCAGCACGCGCACCGATATGTCGTTTCAAAGCGCGATGCGGCGCTTGGGCGGGTCGGTGGTCAGCGCCAGCAACGGCGTCCAATTTTCGTCGGTCTACAAAGGTGAAAACTTAGCCGACACTGTGCGCGCCGCCGGCTGCTATGCCGATGTCGTCGTGATTCGCCACCCCGAAGTCGGTTCGAGTTATGAAGCGGCATATTATCTCGACCGCCTGAACGAACGGATCGTCACGCCGACCAGCGTGATCAGCGGCGGCGATGGCGCGGGCGAACATCCGACGCAAGCGCTGCTCGATCTGTTCACCCTGCAAGACCTGAAACACGGACTCGACAACCTGACGATCACGCTGGTCGGTGATCTCATGTATGGGCGCACCGTGCATTCACTGGCGAAGTTGATCGCCCTGTATGGTGCGGAAGGTGTCAAGCTGTGTTTCGTCTCGCCGCCGTCGCTGCGGATGCCCGACGCGATCATCGACTTTCTGACCAAGCACAACGTCAGCTTTCACGAAACCGCCGATCTGCATGAAGTGTTGGCGCAAACCAACGTCTTATACTGGACGCGCATCCAGCAGGAACGCTTCGCCCGTCAAGCCGATTATGATCTTGTGCGCGACGACTTCATCATGACGCCCGCGCTGCTCAATCAAGCCGCGCGCGACGTGATCCTCATGCACCCGCTGCCGCGCAAGGGCGAAATGGGAACGCCCAACGATCACGACATTCTCGACGCCAACCCGCGTGCGGTCTACTTTCAGCAGATGGAAAATGGCATGTTCGTCCGCATGGCGCTGCTGGCGCTGGTGTTGGGCTTAGGGGACGAGTAAGCGGATGGGGCGCACGATTCAGATCGCGGGCATGGTTGATCCGCATGTGCATTTGCGCGGCATGACATGGGCGCATAAAGGCGATTTCTTCACGGAAACCAGCGCCGCCGTTGCGGGCGGTTATTGGGCGGTGTTCGACATGCCCAACACGCCGCCGCACACGCTGGATCGCGCCGCGCTCGATGTCAAACTCCACGCGATCAGCGCGCAAGCCGTGTGCGATTGGGGCGTGTATTTCTGCGCGGGCGCGAACGCCAATTGGGATCAGTATCCGGCGGTGTGGGCGGATGTGTGCGGCGTGAAGATGTTCAATAACGACACGACCGGGCATCTGCTGGTGGATGATCCCGCCGTGCGCGCAGGACACTACGCCCGCATGAATCGCGCGCAAGTTTTCGCCAATCACGCGGAAGGCGAGACCTGCGCCGCCATCATTGAACTCGCGCGGCGTTATCGCCAGCCGACGCACATCGTGCATGTGTCCACCGCCGACGAGATCGCGCTGATCCGCCGCGCCAAAGCGGACGGCGTGCCGATCACGTGCGGGGTGTGTCCGCATCATCTGTGGCTGACTGAAGATGATCTCGCCACGCTCGGCGCGCTCGGCTGGATGAAACCGACACTCAAAACGCGCGCGGATCAGGCGGCGCTGTGGGGCGCGCTGATCGACGGCACGATTGATGTGGTCGAAAGCGATCACGCGCCGCACACGCTGGACGAGAAAAACAGCGCGAATCCGCCCTACGGCGTGCCGGGACTCGAAACCACACTCCCGCTGCTGCTGACCGCCGTGCGTGAGGGGCGCTTGTCGCTCGAACGGGTGATCGCGCTGGTGGCGGATAATCCGCGCCGCATCTTCGGCTTGACCTGCCCGCCCGACACTTACGCGCTGGTCGATCTCGACGCCGTGTATACCATCACGAACGCCAATTTGCATACCGCCGTCAAGTGGTCGCCGTTCGCAGGCATGACCATGCGCGCCCGCGTGATCGGCACGTGGATTCGCGGCGTGCAGGTCTACGACGGCGAACGTGTCTTGGCGCGCCCCGGCTTCGGCGTGAACCT
>JBGSRB010000424.1:0-10256 GCA_041737735.1 Anaerolineae bacterium
TGAGCAAAATCGAGAGTTTCCAAATTTATGAAACGCTGCTTGGGCGCTTATTCGGATATAAAACTATCGTCCTGACCGGATCGGGCGGCACGCAGCAGATGTTCAGCTATGTGGCGAACGCGCGCATTTTCCGCTCGAAAGTGACCGAGCTTTCGACCAGTTCGCAGGATGAATTCGAGCGTGAACCCCGCGAACCACGTAAACGGCGTCCGTCGTCGTCGTTGTTCGACGACATTGATCTGCCCAGTGAAGCCACGGAAGCGCAACTGCGGCAAGCGGTGGACTTGGTGCGCGCGGGGGATCGCGCAGGCGCACAAAGCATCGTGCGCGCGCTGGCGGATAGCGATCCCAACAACGCGGATGTGTGGTATATGGCGGGGTATCTGGCGTCGTCGCCCGATCAAAAGCGCCAAGCCTATGAGCGCGCGCTGCGGATCAATCCCGCGCACAGTAAAGCCCGCGATGCGCTCGAGCGGTTGTGAGTTCGCGCTAACTCAATACGCATTACGGTCGCGGCGCAGGATTGTGTTCAGCACGGTGCGGATGATAATTTTAATATCCAGCCACAGCGACCAGTTTTCGACATACCATAGGTCATAGACCGTGCGGTCTTCAATGCTGGTGTCGCCGCGCAACCCGTTGACCTGCGCCCAACCCGTCATGCCGGCTTTCTCGCGGTGACGCTCCATGTAGCGCGGGATACGCTCGCGGAATTGATGCACGTAGACGGGGCGTTCGGGGCGAGGTCCGACTAAGCTCATTTCACCGATCAGCACGTTGATCAACTGCGGAATCTCGTCCCAGTTGGTGCGGCGCATAAAACGTCCGATGCGCGTCACACGCGGATCATTTTCGACGGTCCAGCCGGGTCCGGCGGCTTCGGCGTCGGTTCGCATCGAGCGAAACTTGATCATTTCAAACGGACGCTCGTCTAAGCCCATGCGTTCCTGCGTGAAAAACACGGGTCCCTTCGACTCGCGGCGGATCAGGAACGCGGTCAGCAGCATCAGCGGGGCTAAAGCGATCAAGCCGATGGACGCGAACAGGATGTCCATGCCGCGCTTGAGGCTGAGTTTCCAACCGCGCAGCGCGATGTCGCGCACGGTCAGCAGCGGCATCCCGCCGAGATCGTCCACGCTGAGATCGCGCGCCATATACGCGAACACGTCGGGGTAAATCTTGATGTCCACGCGCCCACGCCGACAGCGCCCGATCAATTCCGCGATTTCGCTGCGGCGCGCGTCGGGCAGCGCGATGATCACCTGCTCGACGTTGTGCGCGTCGATCAGATAAGCGAGATCGCCCGCATCGCCCAAAACGGTGATGCCATACATGCTATCGCGGCGTTTCTCGCCCACCGTCACCAAACCGATGATTTTATAGCCGAGTTCAGGCGTGCCTTGAATCTTGTGCGCGATCTCGCGCGCGGCTTTGCCCATGCCCACGATCAGCAGGTTCGCCTGCTCGACGCCATGACGCCGCAGCAACTTGACCAGCATCAAATGCAGTTCGCGCCCGACGACGACGAACACCGCGCTGAAAAACCACGCATAAAAGAACATGCTGCGCGGGTAATCTACCGGGTCGAAAATCGTGTTCTTGAACAGCAGTTCCTGCACGCCGTTGACGAGCAGCGCGCCTACCGTCACCGCGCCGAGAATATCGCGCCCGTTGTCGATGCGGCTGAGCGCGCGCCGTTGATGATACAGGCGCGTGAAGTACATGATGCCCATAATGACCAGCACATGCAGCGACAACGTGGGCAGGTAACGCACAAACGACGGTTGCGCGTCGGGGATGTCGAACAGCGGCAGCGTTTCGCGCGCGATATACGCCAGCACGAACGCGCTGCCCAACGCCAGCACATCGAACGCGATCAAGCCAGCGCTGATCAGGCGGCGCATGAAGCTGCCGCGCCGCTGGCGCTGAAGTGCGGGCAGTTCTAAAGTTGCGCGGCGGTTGTCGGTTGGCGCAGTTCCGTCCACAGCGCCCGCCCACCCTTCACCGCCAAGCCCGTCAGGATCAGGCTGTGCAGCCACAGCGGAGTCGTCGCGCGGTAATGCTTGCGATAGAAGATCAACATCGCCCGCCAGAACTCCATCTGCGCTTTCTGACTTTGCCGACTGGCGGCGCGCTTGACGTGCTTGACTTCGACTTGCGGGTGGTACATGACGCGCCAGCCGCCGTTTTTGATTCGATACGCCCAATCGATATCCTCCCCGTACATGAAGAAGGCTTCATCGAGCAAGCCGACCGCGTGAATGGCGTCGCGGCGCACCTGCATATATGCCCCCACTACGGAATCGACTTCAAGTTGCTGATCTTCAGGCACATAGCTCATATGATAGCGCGCAAAACGTGGGCTGTTAGGAAACAGTTTGCTCAAGCCGATGAAGTGATAGAGCGACACCCACGGCGTCGGAAAGCCACGCCGACACGCTTTATCGAGCGATCCATCGGGCAGCACCAAACGCGGACCCGCCGCGCCGATGGTGGCGTCAGTGTCCATATATTGCGTCATGGCAAACAACGCGGTCGGCGGCACTTCGGTATCAGGATTGAGCAGCAGCGCATAACGCGGCGCGTCAGCATCCACCTGTCCAGCGGCGTGATAACCCAAGTGGCGCAAGCCTAAATTGTTGCCATAGGAATAGCCGCCGTTGGTCGGGCTGGCGATCACTGTCGCCTGCGGAAACTCGGCACGCACCATATCGGCGCTGCCATCGCTCGACGCATTATCGACCACCACCACACTGAATGTGAGCGCGCCTTCGCTGGCGAACACCGTTTGCAAGCAGCGCCGCAGCAGATCGCGCGTGTTCCAATTGAGGATGACGATCCCGAGATCAACCATCACTTACCCTCTCGCTTACGCGCTGCGATTGTACCACAAACACGAATCGCGCCAATTGTGGGCTACAATTGGGGCATATTCCGTATTGGAAAAGGAAGCAACATCTTGCGACGTTGGTTGATGTTCATCATTGGTATTCTGCTGACTGTGGTCAGCGTCAACGCACAAATCGAACTGCCCGCGTTGGATACGCTCACGCCTGCCGAATGGACGCAGATCACGGTGCCGGGCGCGGTCTGTTCGCGCGGCACGCCGTACAGCTTTTTTGTGCGTCCCGGCGACTCGACTAAGCTGGCGGTCGGGTTTGAGGGCGGCGGCGCGTGCTGGAACGCGGAAACCTGCGCGATTGGTGGTACATTCCGTGACAATATTTCGCCCGCTGGACTCGACGGCGTGGGCGGCGCGTTCAACTTCGATCACGCGGAGAATCCGCTGAGCGATTGGTCAGTTGTGTTGGTTTCCTACTGCACGGGTGATGTGCATGTGGGCGAAGCGAGCGTGACTTATGCCGACGGCTTAACCATCAATCACACGGGGGCGGTCAACACGCGCGCGGTGCTAGACTGGACGTTTGCCAACTTCCCCGAAGTGGATCGCCTGCTGATCGCGGGCAGCAGCGCGGGCGCGTATGGCGCGGTTTTCCACGCGCCGACGATCCTCACGCAGTATGACGACGCGCAAGCGTTCGTGTTCGCGGATGCGGGCTTGGGCGTGCTGCCGCCCGACTGGGACGGCTTGACCACATGGAACATGACGGCGAACCTGTTTGATCATCCCACGTATGACGATCTCGACCTGACGATCTTCAACAACGAGTTGATCGCCACCAGCGCAGCGTTGTTTCCCGATGTCCGGTTCGCGCAGTATTCGAGCGCGCGTGATGGTGTGCAGATCGGGTTTTACGAGCTGATGGATGCGGAAGCGGCTGAATGGAGCGCGCGCGCGCCCGAACTGCTCGACGCGCTCGAAGTGCTGCCCAATGTCAACTCGTATGTGGCGTGGGGCGGTACGCATACGATTATGCCAACGCAGTTGTTTTACACGATGCAGACCAACGGCGTGCGCTTTCTCGATTGGTTCACTGCCAACCTGAACGGCGAACCCGTGGACAGCGTGCGCTGTGAAGATTGCAGCCGCACGGAGTTGTTCGGCGGCGGCTGAGCAACCAAAATACAGCGGGTGAGTCGAGGGCGACCCACCCGCTGCGCGCCGTGTGTTAACGGCGTTTTGTGGTATAAAACGAGGTTTTTAGCGCTGATCGCCCTCTCTGCGTCGGTCACGCAGATTCCAAAAATTGATCAGCGCGATGACCAATACCAAGGCGGCAAGGATGCCCGCGAACATGGCTTGCAGCGGTGTCACGGGTTCAATCACCAAAAGCAGCAGCATTCCCAGAACCAACACGCCGATTGTTTCGACCCAATCCGATGTGCGCTGCATGATGACACCTCACATCCACTCACATAAGTTTATTTGTCTACAGCATAACATGAAGGCAGGACGGCGGCGTCTGTTGGAGATCACGCTCTAACTATGACGGGTGTCATGAGTTGGGGTATCGATCGGGGCGCGGTGGACAGCGCCCCGACGGGATTCATGCAGGTTGAGCGCGGGCGATCACAAGCCGGCGACGGCGTTCGCAAGCTGGCGCTGAACGGTTTTCGTGTTGAAGTGCCGCCAGATATCGTTCATATCCTCGCGCAGCGTGCCGCCTTCCGCCGCCACTGACGCGGCGTATGTTTCGAGCAAGCTGATCGCGGCGGCGTCGGTTTTGGCATCAAGCTGCTTGGTCAGCCAGCGCATCCGGTCGGCGGCGTTCTCAATATCATTGATGCGCCCTAGATGATCTTGCACCAGCTTGATCTCATTCACGAATTCTTGCGCGCCTGTGCCAAGAACATCCGCATACAGCGACACGGCATAGCGCAGTCGCTTGAAAGCGATGCGTAAAGCGTGCAGCGTGGGCGCGTCGGCATCGGCTAACACACTATCGTAGGCGCGCACCATGCCCACATGCTCATACAGCAGCGGTGGCAGCAGATGGCGCACCTGCGTCGGGTAAACATCATGCGGATCAACATTATTGGTCGAACGCGCGCTTTTACCCGGCTCTTTAAGGAAGGCAGTGTAATCTTCGATGAAGCGGCGATAACTGCCCTTGTCGAGCGTGCTGATCAATTCACGGCGGGCGTTTTTACGCGCCGAGTCGAGCTGTTCAAACGCTGGCGCAAGCTGATTATCGGGGTCGGCGTCGGCGGCGAAGGCGCGCAGATCATCGATCAATACGTCGAGATCGCGCACGCTGCCCAACACTTTCATGATTTTGCGCAGCTGCTTGCGATAAAAGCGCACGGGCTTGGTTTTGAAATAGGGTTCCAGCAGGCTGAGCGCGCTGCGCGTGCGCCGAATCGCCACGCGCATATCATGCACATCTTCGGGATCGTCTCCGCTGCGGCTGCCCGGCTCTGCCTCAAGCATGGCGACCAGTTGATGCAGCAGCGCTTTGCGTCCGGCTTCTGCCATGCTGTCATCAGGGGTAATGGGGCTGAGTTCAGCGCGCAGCGTCGCCAACAAATCGTCGTGTGTGGCTTCCATCAATTCACCTTTATTTGTTTGTGATCGTAGATGGCAAGCATTTTAACACAGGATGATCGCGGCGTTAAATATTCTTAACATTAGAATTGGGTTTGTTGAAGCAAAATCTGGAAAAATTCGATGATGGTGATATTCGGGTTGTTGACCACTTCGCGCAAGCCATCATTGAGAATCGCCCATTGATAAATTTGCACCGCCAGCAGCACCGGAATCCCGATGCTGACCACGCGCACGGGCAAGCGCGCCACCGCAATCGACACAGGCGTTTCGGAAATTTCAGCAAGCTGCTGCTTTTCGCTGACCAAGCCTAAGCGCTCCATGTTCAGATCGTCGCGCTGCCCGTTCAACTGCACATATTGATAAAGCGACTCCACGCGATTCGTTTCGTCGCGCTGCGCTGCCCAACGGCGCTCAATTGAGGTTAAGCGATAGTTCAACGTCTTGATGCGCGTGTCGATGGTTTCGAGCTGCTCGGCATAGTGCACGTTTTGGCGCTCGCGCCAGCGTTTTTGTCCGCGTGTATAAGGTAAGCGAATGAGGAAGAAATAGTGCGCGTACAACAGCACCAGCGGGATCACGACGTTGAAGGCGAGAATGCGCCCTAAATCCTGCGGAAGCTGCGGCAGGCGTCCTTCGGTCAACACTTGGCTAAACGGGATGGCGAACAGATACAGCGTGATGATGAGGATGATCAGGAAGCCAATCGGCAAACGGGTCGAGAGCGACTCGCGTTCGCGGGCGGGCAACGTCGGCTGCACGAAGGCTAAGCCATACAACCCAAGCAGCAGCACGCACAGCGCGTAAAACGGCAGCGTGAACAAGAGCGCCAACGCTTGCTCGTTGGTTTCGATCAAGTTGCCCGCGCCTTGCAAAATGCCCGCGCGCAGCGCCACGATCAAGCCTTGCGAATCGCCCACCAGAAACAGATAGCCGGGGATCGCGGTCGCCAGCACGCCGATGATCAGCAGCATGTCCATGTCACTGATCGAGCGCAGCAGATCGCCCACACGCGCCGGCAGACGTTCTAACAAGCCATCGGGCAAAAAGCGTCGGCGTAAGCCGCGCCCACTGGTGAAGATCAGCAGCGTCAGCGTGAGAACCAGCATCCAGATGACAGGGGCAAGCGCCAGCAACGCCAGATCGAGATCAGCATCACTGAGCAGATCAGCCGTGCGCGGATCAGTGCGTTCGATGAAGCGGCGCGCGATCACCATTGAGATGACCACCAGCGCGGGCAGCGCGAACAGACGCGCCAAGCGCACCCACACGCGATTTTGACTGAGCCAGTCATTCCAGCGCTGCGTCCACATGAGCTGCATCCCGAAGTAATACACCGTGACCAGAAAGCCGATCCCGGTTGTATACAGCGGATCAAGCCGCGTGGTGAAGACGTTCGGCTGAAAGGTGTGAACGAGTAAGTTTCCGCTCCACAGCGCCAGCAAGCCCGCCGCGATCACTTCGTTGAGCGCGAGTAGCACCTGTTCCCAGATCGGGATGGCGACGGCGAAGTGTTTCGCAAATGGCGTGAGCAGTAGCACCGACCGCACCAGCATCCACGCGGCGGCGATCACCAGCACCAGCGCGAAATAGGTCTGCTGGCTAGATTTGCCATCGAACGGCAGGCGATCCAGCAGGCGCAGCAGCGAGAGCGTGAACAGGGCGAAGGCGAACACCATGACGACGTAAACGACCTGCGCGCCCGTGAACTCGCCGCCGGTGATGCGCCGCGCCGCCGTCGGATTGGCGCTGAGCAAGCCTAACAGCACCACCGCAAACAGCGCGATAGCGACATGCGTCACATCGCCCACCGCGAGACGTGCCAAGGCAAAGCCGATCCCCGCCGCGATCACCAATGGAACGGTTAGGCGGGTCAGGACGCGATCCGGCAAGCGCATCGCGCGCGCGATCCGTTGGGTAATGGGTTTTCGCATCTCGCTCATGCTCAACATGATAACTCAGAATCGGTGCGACGGGTGAACGACAATTCGTTAGTTCCGCGTTGGGCGCGTCGATCCAGTGTTGCTAAATATCATCCCTAAGATAGTCCATGTGACACTGCTTATTATATAGACCAGTCGTTATAATAGAGGTAAGTTTAAGCATAAATGATAAGCCGTGAAGGGTGATTGACCATGCAAACACGTATTCTTGTGACCGGCGCGCCGGGTAATGTGGGAACTGAAGTTGTGCGCGAACTTCAACGGATGAACGTGCCATTCCGCGTGGGCGCCTACCATGTTGAAGCGGCGCGCAAGCTGTTTGGTGATGACATTGACATTACGCATTTCGACTTTCTGGACGAAGCAACTTACGCGCCGACCTTCGACGGCATCGAGCGGATGTTTCTGGTGCGCCCGCCCGCCCTCTCGAATGTAAAGCGCGACATCGCGCCCGCGCTGGATGCAGCCGTGCAAGCGGGTGTTCAGCACATCGTGTTTTTGTCGATTCAGGGCGTCGAGAATAATCACGTCGTGCCGCATTACAAGATCGAGCAGCACATCTTAACCACAGGCGTCGCATATACGTTTCTGCGCGCCAGCTTCTTTATGCAAAATCTCGCCACTACCCATCAGTCGGAAATCCGCGACCACGCGGAAATCGCGCTGCCCGTTGGCGCAGCCAAAACCAGCTTCATCGACGTGCGTGACATTGCGGCGGTGGCGGCGCTCATCCTGACCGAAAGCGGTCATGCGAACCAGAAATACACGCTCACGGGCGCTGAAGCGCTCGATTACGAACAGGTTGCAGGCAAGCTATCCACAGTTTTGCAGCGCCCGATTCGCTACACGAAGCCCTCGATCGTCGGGTTCATTCGGCAGCAGCTCGCGCAAGGGCGCGCTTTAGGCTATACGCTGGTGATGACCGCACTGTACACGATCACGCGCTTCGGCAACGCCAAAGAAGTCACGCAGGATGTGGAAACAATTCTCGCGCGTCCGCCGTTCAGCTTTGACCAATTCGCTGAAGATTATCGCGCGGTGTGGCAGCCGCAGCACGCGGATTAACCCCTGCGGGTGACGTGCATGATCCAAAGTGCCTAGATCAGAACCCACTGAACAGCACGCGCAAAAACTTTTACGATCGGTTAAAGTGCAAGTATGTTTGAGATAATGCGCTGTGTAATGTGCTTTCGTCAAGCTCAGGCACTTTGGCAATCAAAAAGGGCAATCATCATGCAAACCGTGACCAAACACACCGACACGATTACTCAGGATATGCTGACGACGCTGCTCTATACCGAAGCGCCGCTGACGATCTCGCTGTATATGCCCACTGTGCGCGCAGGTGATCAAATTCAGCAGAACCCGATCCGCTTTAAGAATCTGGTGACGGAACTGGATAACCTGCTGAGTGAGCATGACGACATCAGCAAAGCTGAACGTGAGACGCTGATCGAACGCCTGAACGAATTGAGCGCGCCCGCCGAACGCTTCTGGGAATACCAAAGTGACGGGCTGGCGATCTTCATCAGTGGTGCTATGTTCGAGACTCATCGCCTGCCGATTGAATTTGAGGAATTGGTGGTCGTAGGCGATCATTTCCACATCACACCGTTGATTCCCCTGTTGGCGGCAGAAGCCGAGTTCTACGTACTGGTACTTGATCAGGATCAGGTGCGTTTCTTGCACGGCGCGCGCGACTATATCGAAGCGATTGAACTGCCCGACATGCCCACGAGTTATGCTGAAGCGCTGCGCTTCAATGTTGACCAGCAAACGCTGCAACAGCGTTCGTCTTCTTCCGGCGGCGACGCGGCGATCTTTCACGGGCAGGGCGAAGGCAACGTGCGTAAAGAGAAGATTTTCGAGTTTTTGCAGCAGATCGATCAGTATGTTTACGATTATCTTGATGATGAACGCGCGCCCTTAGTGCTGGCAGGCGTGGAATATCAGTGCGCGATGTATCGCGACTTGAGCAAGTATCAGCACATCCACGCAACGCACATCGAAGGCAGCACCAAGATGCTGACCAATGAAGAACTGCATCTTGCGGCGTGGGAAATTCTCTCCGAGTCGTTCGCCAAGCGCCTGCTGGAGTTGCAGGAACGCTGGGCGCAGTTTGATGGCACGGCTGATGATCGCGCGGTGGATGGCGCTAAAGCGCTGCTGCGCGCGGCGTATGCGGGTCGCGTGGAGACGATGCTGCATCCAGCGGGCGCGCGCGTGTTAGGAACTTTCGATGCGGAAACAGGCGACATTTCGACGGGCGAACAATCCGCCGAGTATGATCTGATCAACTTAGCGGCGATCCACACGCTGCGCAATGGCGGCGCGCTGGTCAGCGTTCCCGCTGAGGATGATCCGAAGGCGATTTTGCGCTATTGACCCTGCGCGAGCTGGCGCTCAATTTCGTATTTGCGCTCTAAAAAGTCGTCGATTTCGGCTTGCGTGTTGAAGCAGATTGACTGCTCGTGCAGGTCGTGTAAGGGACGTGCATAACAATACATGCCGAAGTTTTCAACGGCGGGCGTCTGCGTCATAAACAGATTGACCAACTGCGATTCACGCAGGCGCACGCCATAATAGTTGATAACAGGATCATGGAACGCCAGCACAAAATGCGCTGCAAAAACCAAAATGATGATGGTCAACGTACCTAAAAACATATAGCGTAGATTCATTTTTCGCTTCATGTTTTACTCCTTAATTGCATTAAAAATTGACTTAGAAGCTATTTGAGAAGTGAGGCAAAAGCAGGTAAGGTAGGGGTATGGATAGAAAAGCTTACCCCAGTGACCTGTCAGATGCCGAGTGGGAGCTGATAGCGCCCCACATTCCTAACGCCGAACGGGGCGGACGCCCACGCG
>JBGSRB010000425.1:0-4004 GCA_041737735.1 Anaerolineae bacterium
TCAGCTTCATCGCACAGCCGTTGGTGTTCAGCCGCCTGCTGCTGATCTTCGTGGCGGCGCTCACAATCGTGCTGCTGGCGAGCGTGCGCGTGGCGCGCCGCCTGATCTACGCGCGGTTGCGTCGGCGCGGCATCGGCATTCGCAATGTGCTGGTGGTCGGCGCGGGTGATATCGGCAGAAGTGTGCTGCGAACCTTGCTGGCGCGCCGCGAACAGGGTTATAAGGCGATCGGGTATCTGGGCGAAACCGATGCCGAAGCCGCTGTCGATCTCGGTCGTGTGCGCGGCTTGGGCGGCATTGATAATCTCGAAGCGGTGCTGCGTGAACAACCCGTCGATCACGTCGTGATCACGCTCAAGTGGAAGGATCACGACCGCATCATGGCGCTGGTCAATGTGTGCCAACAGGCGGGCGTTGAAGTCAGCGTCGTGCCGGATGTGTTCCAACTGAACATGCGGCAGGTGATGGTCGAAAGTTTAGACGGTATTCCGCTGCTGCGCGTCAACGGGCAGCTACCGTTCAAGGGCAGCAATCGCTTGCTCAAGCGCGCGCTTGACCTGCTGATGGTGATCGCGGCGGCTCCAGTTTGGCTGTCGGTGATCGCGGGCGTGGCGCTGGCGATTCGGCTGGAAGGACCAGGCGCGATCTTCTACACCCAGAAGCGCATCGGCTTCAACGGACGCCCGTTCAACATGATCAAGTTTCGCAGTATGATTCCTGACGCGGATAAATTCCGTGACCAGTTGATCAAAACGCACGAGCTTGATCCGCGCCACCCGAAGATCAAAGATGATCCGCGCGTGACCAAAGTCGGCAAGTTCATCCGCCGCACCAGCTTAGACGAACTGCCGAACCTGTTCAATGTTCTGCTGGGGCAGATGAGTCTGGTGGGTCCGCGCCCGCCCACGCCCGATGAAGTCGATCTGTATGAAGCATGGCACATGCAGCGCTTGCAGGTCAAGCCCGGCATGACCGGCTTATGGCAGGTGAGCGGACGCAGCGAAGTGCCGTTTGACGAGATGTGCCTGCTCGACATTTACTACCTCGAGAATTGGTCGATGCAGCTTGACGCGCAAATCCTCATGCTCACGATCCCGCGTGTGCTGTTGCGCGATGGCGCGTACTAAAACTCAACGCGGTGCGTATTGATCACAGGCGCGGGTATGCTAAAATGAGCCTGACCCATTTACGGAGAGGTCGCATAGTGGCCTAGTGCGCTCGCTTGGAAAGTGAGTAAGGGTAACACCTTCGCGGGTTCGAATCCCGCCCTCTCCGCACGATTGGAGCTGACTCGAACAGGCTCCGGATGAAACGGCAGTCTTAGAATTGCCGTTTTGCTTGTCCCCACCCGTCTAATCGCTAACGGAATGACAAGAAACTCATCCGCGTCCAACCCGTTTGACCGCTATCAGTACGAATGCGCGCCCAGCCGATATCATCGCGCGTTTCCAAAACGGTGACGATCTCGTTGGGATTCGCTGTGCCATCACGGAAAGTGTAGGCTTCGCCTTCAAACCCGCGCCGCAACACGATGCGCTCGGTGGCGATCACGCGGGCGCGCGGCAGCGGCGTCGGTGTGATCGTTGCTGTGGGACGCGGCGTGGAGGTGGGTGATGGCCCAATGGTCGGGCTGGGTGTCAAGGATGGCGTCGAAGTCGGCACCACACCATCAGCACAGGCGGGGCGAATGTTGAACTGCTGGCGCTGCTCGCAGCTGACAACGGGAATGTTGCGGTTCTCATATAACCACGCGATGCTCTCTTGCGCGGTTTCGGCACGCCAGAACAACACACCATCCTCGACGCTGTCGGAACGGGTGACAAATGTGCGTCCATCGGGGGCGAACACAATCGCGCGGATGGGCGCGGTGTGACCCCGAAAGGTTTGCAAGATTTGACCCGTCGGCACATCCCACAGGATCACCGTGGTATCGACCGAACCGCTGACCGCCAAGCGCCCGTCAGGACTGAAGGCGACGGCGGTCACGGGCTGCGTGTGAGCGCGCAGATCAAACAAGCGGGTGCCAGTGCGGGCGTCCCACAGCATGACAGCATTTTCTGGTTCAGCAACCCCCGCGATCACATAATCGCTGCCACTGCTCAAGTCGATTGCTTGCACACGCCCGCTGAAGCCCGCAAATGATGACAGTTGGCGGCGTTCGATCACATCATATAAGCCGATGGTGCTTTCCGACGCGGTCAGCACGAACTCGTTAGAAGCAACGGCGGCGATCATGCGCGCATTGCTAAGCGTGTTGAAGCGTGTGAACTGGCGCGTCTCCACATTCCATTGCTGTACGGCATTGCGCCCCAGAATATAGATGAAGCGTCCATCGCTGCTGAAGTACAACGCGCGTACATCTTGGGGATTCACATCGGTCAGACGATAACGGAATTGCAAGGTGTTTAAGTCCCACAGGGTGACACTTTCGACCGAAGCAACAACCGCCAGCGGTTCAACCGGACTATACGCGACGGCAATTTGACTGCCCGATGTAAGTTGACGGTTGCGGTCTTGCGTTTGCGAGCTAAGCGCCCAACGTCCGATGGCTTGATCATTGTAGGCGATGAACAATTCCGATTGATCGCCGCTGAAGCGCAGCGCGCCCAGTTCGCTGGCGTTCACGCGCAAGTTGGCTTGCGCCTGTGAACGCGGATCGCCTAAATCCCACACGCGCACGCTGTCGCGCGCGATGGTGTAAACATGCCCATTGTTCGCGTTGAAACCCGCTGCCAGCACGGGCGAACTGTGTCCTTCATAACGGCGTAATTCTTCGCCTGTGCTTAAATCCCACACGGAAGCGGCTGCCACCGCGCCATACATGCCACCGGTGATGCCATAGCGACCATCGTCGCTGATCGCCATTGCCATCACATCCCACACCAACGGTGAAAGCGGCGGCGTTTGCATGACCGACACGAACGAACCATCTTCGATGCGCCAATACTCTACGCGCCGTCCGGTCACGGTGAAAATGTCGCGTGTGGTATCGCGGTAGCTGCGGCTTTCTAAATGCACCAGCACATACCGACGATCACGACTGAAGGCGATGTTTTCCAGATAATCGACGTTGAAATTGCCTAACGCGAACGGACGCACCCGCACGAAACTGATCGGGTTCCATAAGCTGAGGAACGACTGCCCCAGCGCGCCCTCGACACCATACTGAAAGTCGGGGCTGACCGCGCGAATATCGCCCAATTGGTTGAAGCGCACGCGGTCGCTGCCCAGATCAGCAATGTTGATCTGTCCGCCGCCGAAGGCATAGGCTTGCGACGCATTCTCACTGAAAGCGACATCGGTCACGCTTTCTAAAATGCTGCCGCTGGCGGGTGGCGTCGCATTCATGACCAAACGCCGCGTGCGCGCTTCAAGATCATAGATGTGGCTGCCGCCGCGCCCTAAACCAGCGATCAACAGGCGTTCATCATGACTAAATGCCAGCGCATTGACCCGCGCCGAAGCGAAGCGCTGGTGTTCAAAACCGGTCGCGGATTCAAAAATGATGCCGCCATTCGCTAATCCCACCGCTAAATAACGCCCATTGGGGCTGTAACGCACTACGGTTGCCACGCCGCCAACTTCCAGTGTGAAGAGAATGCGGCGGCTGGTCAGATCACGAATGACGACATTGATTCCTTCGGGAATGGCAACTGTCCGAGCATCGGGGCTGAACGCGACATACGAGCGTGACTGGGGCGTGATGGCGTCGGTCAGACGATCGATCGGGCTGGAAACGACATAGCGCGCTGTGAACGGACGCAGCGCTGTGACGATGCGCTGCACCTGCGGTAGCTCGGTGTTCAGGCGATAAGCTTCAAGCGCCAGCATCAACGCCGAGTCGGGGTCACCCGCCGACAAGAATTGTTCCGCCGCCGCTGCTAAACGTAATGAGTCGGCGATGCCCCTGCTGTTGGGCAATTTCGATGGCAACACCCGTTAAAGTCGGGTTGACTTCCGCGATCTGGGTTCCCGCACGGTTAAGTGTCGGTTCGACCCCCGCG
>JBGSRB010000428.1:0-7803 GCA_041737735.1 Anaerolineae bacterium
CGTCGTCGCCACCCAATTGATGACGCACCGCGCGCTCGAAGCCGCCGATCAGCTTGCCGCTGATGGCATCGCGTGCGAAGTGATCGACCTGTGCAGCATGTCCCCGTTGGACACGGCGACGATCATCCAGTCGATTCGCAAGACGCATCGCGTGGTGATCGTCGAAGAAGCGCCGCACTCGGCGGGATGGGGCGGCGATATTGTGTCGCTGGCGGCGAATGAGTGCATTTACCACTTAGAAGCACCCGTGATCCGTGTGAATATGGGCGGGGCGCTGATCGCGTACAGTCCGCCGTTGGAAGATGCGGTTATTCCCAACGTGGCGCGCATCACACAGGCAATCCGTGAGGTGATGACGCATTCGGCGTGATCTAGGGGGTGGGGGGGTGCGGTTGCCCCCTACCCATGTCATGCTGGCGGGCATGGGGATGCTAACAGATAGGTTAAAGGTTTGATGGACAAAAGCGAGTCAAGTGCGACAGCGCAGCCAGCGATTTGTCATTACTTCGTTGATGAAGCGGGTGATCCAACACTTTTCAATCACCGGGGACGTGTCATTATCGGTCAAGAAGGGTGTTCACGTTATTTCATGTTGGGCATTCTGCGTGTGGCTGACCCTGATAGTTTAAGCCTTGCCTTACATACTTTGCGTGAACAATTGATACAAGACTCCTACTTTCGACGCATACCTTCGATGCAGGCACAAAATCGCAAAACTGCTTTAAGCTTCCATGCGAAAGATGATATTCCTGAGGTTCGTCGTGAGGTTTTTGCTGAATTAATGCGGCATGATGGGTTAGAGTTTTACGCTGTGGTGCGTGATAAATATCGGGGCATTTTGCGTGAAGTCAAAACATATAAGAACAAACGCTATCAACCTAATGAACAGTACGATCAGTTAGTCACACGTCTGTTCAAAGATCGTCTGCACAAAGAGGATGTGTATCACATTACCTTTGCGACACGCGGAGCAAAAGACCGCACCCGCGCGCTGACACAAGCCTTGCACAAGGCTAAGATGCGTTTTGAGCAAAAATGGGATGTTCAACACGAAGCCTTGATCAATATTCAGAACGTGCCAGCGCATCTGCACGCCTGCTTACAAGCCGCCGATTATTTTACATGGGCATTGCAACGCTGCTACGAAAAGCGTGAAGATCGTTATATCGATTTCATCTGGTCTAAGTGTCGTTTGGTGCATGATATTGACGACCACCGCAAGCATTTATACGGAGTCTACTATTCGCAAAAGACACCGCTGTTGCTGGATGGACTTCCTGAAATGAGTGTTATTTCGGAGGATGACTCTTGAGATGCACCAAAGAATATAGGATTCATTGCTGAATCACACGGCATGGAGCCGAATTTTGTTCTCTGATGCACTTCCCTCATTATAACCCTGAAATCCACAGGTGTCAATTAATAGACCATAATATTTCCCTCAACCCCACCCCGTGCATTCCACACCGACTCGCGCTATAATGACACAACAAATGTTCGCATAACCCAACGATCCAACATGGCGAAAACACGCACAACTTACGTCTGTCAAAATTGTGGACGCAGCACGCCGCGTTATTTCGGGCGCTGCCCAAGCTGCGGCGAGTTCAACACCATGCAGGAAGAAACCGTCGAGCTGACCAAAGCCGGCGGACGCACCGCCACGCGCGTGCTGCCCACCGCCAGCCAGCCGCAGCGCCTCAACGAGATCAACATGGACGCCGAAGCGCGCATCATCGTGCCGATTGTCGAGTTCAATCGCGTGTTGGGCGGCGGCATTGTGCCGGGCAGCATCGCGCTGATCGGCGGCGATCCGGGCGTGGGCAAAAGCACGCTGACGCTGGAAATGTGCGCGCGCTTGGCGCAATCACAGGGGCGCGTGCTGTACGTGAGCGGTGAGGAAAGCGTGCGCCAGATCAAGATGCGCGCGGATCGGCTGAGCTTGCAAGCCGATGATCTGTTCCTGCTGACGGAAACCAATCTCGCCAACGTGCTGGATCAGATCGCGCAGATCGATCCGCTGGTGGTGGTGATCGACTCGATCCAGACGATGTACACCGATCACAGTGAGTCGTCGCCGGGCAGCGTGTCGCAGGTGCGCGAGTGCGCGTCGCGCTTGCAAACACTGGCGAAAACGACAGGCGTCAGCGTGTTTATGATCGGGCATGTGACCAAAGACGGCTCGATTGCGGGACCGCGCGTGCTGGAACACATCGTCGATACCGTGCTGTATCTCGAAGGCGATCCGTTTCAGGCGTTCCGCTTGTTACGCAGCGTCAAGAATCGCTTCGGGGCGACCAGCGAAGTCGGCGTGTTCGAGATGAGCAGCGAAGGGATGGTCGAAGTGCCGAATCCGTCGGAGGCGTTTCTGGCTGAGCGCATCGCCACCGCGCCGGGGACGAGCATCGCCGTGACGATGGAAGGCACACGTCCGCTGCTGGTCGAAATCCAAGCGCTGACCAGCCCGACCACGTTCGGCAATCCGCGCCGCACGCCCAACGGCGTCGATTACAATCGGCTGCTGCTGGTCAGTGCGGTGCTGACCAAACGACTCGGTTTGAAGCTGCACGAACAGGATATTTTCGTCAACGTGATCGGCGGCATGAAGATCGACGAACCCGCGTCCGATTTAGCGATGGCGCTGGCGTTGGCATCGAGTTATTATGATAAGCCTGTGCCAGCGGATATGGCATTTATCGGTGAGATCGGTTTAAGTGGTGAACTGCGCGCGGCGGCACAACTGCCCGCACGCTTGAATGAAGCGGCGAAAATCGGCTTTACGCGCGTGCTGATCCCCAAGCTGCGGCGCAAGCTGGATGACCTGCCCAAAGGACTTAAGCTGATCGAAGCGCGTCATGTGGGCGAAGCGCTGATCCACGCGCTGCCCAAAGATTGACAGGCGATCTCAGCTAACAAAGGCGAACGCTTCTTTAAGTGAATTTAACAATTTAATCCTCTTTCGATAAAGCTATGCTGGTAATTTTAGGGCTGATTGTGTGAGTTCTCACGGATGGCGTTTTGAATACGAGCCAAGCCTCTCCACCGCACACCTCCAAGCAAAGCCGATTCGCCGTTTTGCTGACTCAGTTGCGTTCGACGGATAACATCGCCGGTTGGACGTTCGCCTTTCCCGCTGTGCTGCTGATTTTCATCTTCGGCATCTTCCCCATTGGCTACGCGCTGTATATGAGTGTGTTCCGTTGGCGCATCCGTCAGGGCGCGTCGATGTGCGATCTGAGCGCGCAAGCCGCGGAAGCTGAAGGCGTGGTGGTCGATGCACTCACATACATTCGGGGCTGCTTCGCCAACTATGAATCCGCCGCGATCGGGGATTGGGGCGGCTTGCTGATCTTCTGTCTCGGCTTCGCCCTGTTGATGCTGGCGTATCGCGCGTGGAACACGTTGTTCCGCAGCCGCGAAGAACTAGTTTACGTGTTCGTGCGCTTGGGCGCAGCGCTGGCGATTATGGCGTTCAGCTTCGCGGTGATCGCGGCTGGCTACGAAACCATGATCAACGGGCTGGCGCGGCGCGATCAGGCGTTCCTGATTGGCTTGCAGATCACGTTTTATTACGCGGTCGGCAGCATTCCGCTGCAACTGACGCTCGGCTTGATCCTCGCGTATGTGCTGCACAGCAAAATTCGCGGCAAGCAGGTCTACCGCATGTTGTTCTTCCTGCCGTACATTACGCCCACAGTGGCGGCGGCGGTGGTGTTCGGCACGGTGTTCAGCGGACGCGATACCTCGCTGGCGAACCAGATCGTCACGCTGTTCGGCGGGGATGTGCAGCGTTGGCTGTCGGAGGCGCGCCCGTTCGTCAATGTGGTGTTCGGCTGGAATCTCGAAGGCTTTCTGGCGGGTCCCAGCATGGCGCTGGTCGTCGTGATCATCATGGGCATCTGGATGTACACGGGTTACAACACCGTGATCTTCATGGCGGGCTTGGGCAACATCCCCGCTGACCTGTACGAAGCCGCCCGCGTCGATGGCGCGAGCGACTGGCACATCTTCCGCTTTATCACGCTGCCGATGCTGTCCCCCGTGACTTTTTATCTGTCGCTGCTCGGTTTCATCGGCACGTTTACGGCGTTCAATACTTTATTCGTCATGCGAACGCCCGCCTCACAAGGCACGCTCAATACCTCCGCGCTGGTGATCTTCGACACGTTCCGCTCGCAAAATCGTTGGGCGGAAGCCACCGCGCAAGCAATCATTTTGATGGTGATCGTGCTGGTGCTGACGCAAATTCAGCGCAGTGTGTTCGAGAAGCGGGTGTTTTATGGCTAACGATTCGCTCATTCCTAATCGTGTCGCGTCGATCACGAGTGCGCCCGCTGCCAGCGATCTGCCCGGCATTCACGAGACTCCGGTTTGGCGGCGGATCGGCGGACAGGTGCTGCTGTATGGCATCCTCACGTTTTGGGCGGTGATCGCCATGATCCCGTTCTTGTGGATGATGACCAACTCGCTGATGACATTGGGTGAAACGCAGGTGCGCCGCATTGTTCCCGCCGTGCTTCAGTGGCAAAATTTCGCTGAGGCGTGGGAGCAAGCGCAGTTTAGCGTGTTCTTCATGAACAGCGTGATCATCACCACGGTGACGATCACGGGTTTGCTGCTCGTCTCGATCACGTCGGCGTATGCGTTTGCGCGCATCCCGTTTGTGGGACGCAACGCCGTGTTCACCATGCTGCTGATCACGTTGATGATCCCCGAAGCGGTCACACTCATTCCCAATTATCTGGTGGTCAGCGGGCAAATTTTCCCGCTGCCAAGCACGCTCGACGAGTTTCCCTTCGTCAGCTTTCAACTGGGCAACTCATGGATCGACACCTTACCCGTGCTGACCGTTCCGTTTATGGGCAGCGCGTTCAGCATTTTCTTGCTGCGCCAATTTTTCGCGCAAATTCCCAACGAGTTATACGACGCGGCGCGCATCGACGGCGCGGGACACCTGCGTTTTCTGCTGCAAATTGTGCTGCCGATCAGCCGCGCGCCGATTTTAACCGTGTCGCTGCTCACGTTCATCGGCTCGTGGAATGCGTTCCTGTGGCCCCTGATCGTGACCAATGATAATCGCTGGCGTCCGATTGCAGTCGGGTTATATCGCTTCTCGGATGAAGCGGGAACGCAAACGCATCTGTTGATGGCGGGCGCGTTGATCACGATTCTGCCGATTTTGATCCTGTATTTCATCACGCAGAAATCGTTCACTGAAGGCATCGCCACCACTGGCTTAAAAGGCTAGAAACGGCGCTCACTTTTGTTAAGTCTCAGCCAGCGGTTTAGCCGCTTGGTTGTGCTTAAAAATGTCAAAGCACTACTTGTGTTTCTCTATAAGGAGAGTTCCCAAATGCTTAAGCGTTTCAGTCTCGTGCTGCTCGTGTTGTTCGTTCTCAGCCTCGCTGGTTCGGTGATGGCGCAAGAAGACCCGTATGCGGATGTCGATCCGAGCGGTCAAACCGTCGTGTTCTGGCACCAGCACAGCGGCGCGCGTGAAGAACAACTGACGGAAATCGTCGCTGAGTTCAACGCGAGCAACGAATATGGCATTACGGTTGAAGCCATCAATCAGGGTGGTTATGACGACATCTACAACCGCATCACCACCAGTCTCGCCAGCGGCGGCACCGACCTGCCCCAATTGACGGTGGCTTACGGCAATCAGGCGGCGACCTACTGGCTGAATGAAGGCATCATCGACATTGACCCGTTGGTCAACAGCACGACGTGGGGCTTGAGCGAAGAAGACATTGCTGACTTCTTCCCCGGCTTCTACAATGCCGACGTGTTCCCGCAGTTTGACGACGTGCGTTTGGGCTTCCCGCCGAACCGCTCGATGGAAGTGATGTACTACAACGCCGCTTGGCTGGCGGAACTCGCCGCCGCGGGCGCGATCAGCTTTGATGGTCCTCCCACCACGCCGGAACAATTCCGTGAGGCGGCTTGCGCTGCCACTGCCAACGGTTTCAGCGGCGCGACCAGCGACGTTGCCCCGATTGGTTACCAGCTCAGCACCGATGCGTCGCGTTTCGCAAGCTGGACGTTCGCGTTCGGTGGCGACATCTATGACGGCGCAACCAACCAATACACGCTGGACAGCGAAGGCGCAGTTGCCGCGATCACCTTCCTTCAAGGACTGTTCACCGACGGCTGCGCGGGTGAAATCTTCGAGAGCTTCGGCGACCAGACCAACTTTGGCAACGGCGTGACTCTGTTCACCGTCGGCAGCAGCAGCGGTTTGCCCTTCTACGCCACTGCCGTTGAAGCGGGCGCGAACTTCGACTTTAGCGTCGCTGCGGTTCCGTACACCACGCCCGAACCCGTGCAGAACCTGTACGGCGCGAGCGTCAGCATTCCGCGCACCACGCCCGAAGGCGAACTCGCCGCGTGGCTGTTCGTCAAGTATTACACCGAAGCTTCGGTGCAAGCGGAATGGGGCTTGGCGAGCAATTACTTCCCCGTGCGCGCCAGCAGCGCCGACAGCCTGAGCGAATACTTCGACGCGAACCCAACCTACCGCACCGCCTTCGACCTGCTGCCCTTCACGAAGGCTGAGCCGTCGGTTCCCGGTTACGACCCCGTGCGCGCGGAAATGAGCCGTGTGCTGACCACCATCATCACCTTCAGCGACACGCGCGAGATCAGCGAAATTCTGGCGGAACTGAACGAATTCGCCAACATTGAACTGGCGGATGCTTCACTGCCGCTGAACTAAAACAGCAACACCTGTTTGATCGTAGGGGTTTGGTACGCCGAACCCCTACACTCCGTAACCAGTCCTCGCTTAGCGAGACAAGCGAAAAACACTGAGTGCTTGCTTGGCATGAACTAAATTGGCGATTTGTTCCTCACTCAAATCAATTAGTTGTTCATATATAATTTCGCTGCCGTGTTCCAATTCCTCATGAATAACGTTTAAATCGCGCAAACCGCGAAAGGTTGCTTTGACGATTTTCCCCTCTGTATTCTCATAAGCGGTCTCACTTTGTTTTCCTATTTCAATTGCTCGGTCATAAGCTTCCTCAGGTGTGTGAGCATGGATTAAAGTGACATTCACATGGACGATATTTTCAGGATCATCTTGAATGGTAAATTCCAGTACGATGTCCGCCAAATACCATTTCGCATCCTGCGGGATATAAGCCATAATTGTTTCCTCGCACTAGATGATTGACAGCTTGCGTAATTTGCTGACACGGCACTTTACCCACCCAAACCACCGTTCCCCAAGCGTACCCGTTCCGTTGGTTTACGTTGCCGCACCGCGCGCTATAATGCACATATTATGATGAAACGACTGCTGCTCTTGCTAACTTTGATCGCGCTGCTGCTGGTGGCTGCGCCTGCCTTCGCGCAGACCAGCACGCAGACGCCTACGACCACGCCAACGCCAACCGCCAGCGCCACACCCGATCCCAACTGTGAGCGCCTGCCCGCCATCCGTTTGATTGTGCGCGAACGCGCGCGCGTCACGCTCGAAGACGATCGCCCGCTGAACATCCGCGAACGTCCGTCGACCGATGCGGAAGTTCTCAGCACGCTGCTGCCGGGGCAGATCGTCTATGTGTTAGACGGACCCATTTGCAGCACCACCTATGCTTGGTTTCAGATTGAGTATAGCGACATCATCGGGTGGATTGCGGAAGGCACGAGCGAACTCTATTTCGTCGAAGTGTTCCCGCCCGGCGAATAGATTTATCCACTGCGCGCGGCGCTGATCACCACGCCTTGCGTATCCATCGGCACGACGAACGCGCGCGCGATCACACCCTGCGCGGCGAACGCGCCGACCATCGCCTG
>JBGSRB010000444.1:0-2094 GCA_041737735.1 Anaerolineae bacterium
CACGATGCGGCTGAGCAAGCGCGGCGGCGATGGCGGCGCGACTTGTGTTTGCCGCGCATAATGCGCCAGCGGCGTGGCACTGGGCGCGCGATGCAGCAGCCGCCACAAACGGATGAGTAACCATGACTTCATGCGCGCAACTGTACCGCGATCTGGGGGCGGGGGCTAGAGTGGGGTTAGCCTGTAGTCATTTCCCAAATTTTCCCCGTCCGCCGATTCGCCGCACCCAGCAATTAGTGAAGCCTATTGAGAAAGGGGGCGGTACAACCGAAAACCACTGACATGGCTACGAACGTTTGTAGCACCTGAGTGGCGGAACGCAGCGCTCTTACGACCCAAAGTAAATATCCACGAGTCGCCACGCAGCACTCGGTTATTGGCAGACCGCATGATCTCATCACTCGCTAGTAGTTGTGGATCGTCATAAGCACTCAAACACCATTCACTCACATTGCCGCACATATCGAGCGCATCGTAAGGCGACGCTCCCTTGGGATAAAGCGTGACTGGCGTTGTCTTGCCGATGCCTGCCTCATAGGTGTTGCCCTTACGCTTATCGAACTCGTTCCCATAGGGATAGATCAAGCCTTGCGTCCCACGCGCGGCTTTCTCCCACTCAAATTCGGTCGGCAGGCGGATCGCCCACTGATCGACCTGATCGATATCATAGCCGCCACCTACCTGAAACGACAGCCAGCGGCAAAAAGCGACCGCATCATACCAATTGACATGCTCCCGCGGGTGGTGGTCGATCTTCCACCGCTGTGCGGCAGGCTGGTCTGGCTTCTCGCCCGCTAAGCCTGCCCACCAGCGAGCATCGTGGAAACCATCATTTGCTTGGATAAAGCGCTCAAACTGAGCGTACGTGATCGGATACTTGGCGATGGCGAAGTCCGGCAGCGTGAGGGTTTGGCGCGGTGCAGCATTTTCAATGTTATCCTCACCGTAGATGAACTCGCCCGCTGGCACTTCACACCAGTCAAACGGATCGCCAATGATCGCGCGCACAGCGTCTGCACTGGCGTTGGGTGTGGCAGGGACAAAAAGCGCTGACGGCGCGAGAAACTGGGAACGCAGATTGGAAGTGTCTAGTTCCTCAATCAGCATCGGGTATTCAGCGCACCACTCAGCAAACGCCGCCCGCGCATGGGTTTCCGTAAACTGTCGCGCCGCCATCGCCGCTATCTCATCATATTCATCTTGTGCGCGCTGGCGCAGGTCAGCAGCTTGGGCATGGTCGCGTACCTGCGCCAGCACCGCCTCAAGATCAACACGTGATTTATAGCCCGAGTCAATGAGCGACTCCAGCAAGGAAGCCGCCTTGTTAAAGTCGCCATGTTCCAACAGATCAAGCGACTCAAACAGTGCAGCGCGCCCTGCGGTCTCTTTCTCTCCCTGCGGTGCGCTCTTCATCTCAACGGCACTTTTGCGCTGTGCCACGCCCATTCGCACGATGAAATCGGTCAGGTTTTCGACCGCAGGCATGAAATATTCGGCATAAAAAGCGATGCCCTGCTTGCGCGTCACATCCCGAATATCATCGGGCAAGCCAGCAGGCGGCAACAGCCCATCGATCCGCACCATCACCAGCGGAATATTGAGCGTCAGCGCCTCCCGAATTTCACGACGCACCCAATCATCATCGCGGTGAATACGATCCTCAAAGGTGTGTTCCGAAACGATCAGCAGCACCGCCTGACTGCTGCGTAAATGCCCCACAATCGAATGCTCGAAATCATCCTGATCAACGCTGGCACGGTCAATAAAAATTTCGGCGTCTAAACGGCGGGCTAATTCTTCAACCAAACGGTCGGTGAATCCCCAACTTTTGCGGCGATACGAAATGAAAATCTTGGGCATACACACGCTCACTTCACGACGGGGACACAAACGGCTGTATGCCAAGTATAACGTTGAATCACCGCCCATGCTGTTAAGCTGACGCGCGCCACAAATCTGCTAAAATGGATCGCGCACGCACAACAGGACGCATCCATGACCACAGCCGGGCAGATCATCCAGCGGCGGCGCAAACGTCAGCAGCGCCGCCAGCACAAGCACACGCGCAGCGCCTTCTGGGGCGTGATCTTCGGC
>JBGSRB010000460.1:0-2620 GCA_041737735.1 Anaerolineae bacterium
CAACATCTATCTGCGCAGCGAGGATTTTCGCCTGCCCGCGCTCAAAACCTATCTCAAATTGGGTTTCGTCCCCCTCTTGTACTTACCCGAAATGCGCGACCGTTGGCAGGCGATCTGCGTACACATCAATTGGGCGTTCACGCCGGATGCGTGGATCGCCGCGTCTGATCGGCTTGCCTAACGAAAGGCTGTTTTAATGCGTTTATTCCGTTTAGTGCTGCTTTGCTTGCTCATAGTGGTGCTGCCCGCGTTCGCCTTGCACGCGCAGGATGATGTTAATCCCGCGCTGGCGTCAGTCTATGCCTACATTGCCGACAACCCCGATCAAGTGGGCATCGCCTGTTATCCCTTGAATGACCCCGAAGCGGGCGTATATCACAACGCCGATGAGCGTTTCCCGCTGGCATCGACCGTCAAAACGCTGCTGCTGCTGGCGTATGCCGAACAAGTGGCGGCGGGCGTGTGGGCTGCTGATGAAGTCATCGCTTTGAGCGAACTCGAAGCCTACTATGTGCCGAACACCGACGGCGGCGCATATCCCGCGTGGATCGAGTCCATCGGCGCGGAAGATACGGTCACGCTCGATCAGATCGTGCGCGGCATGATCATGTTCAGCACCAACAACGGCGCTGATTATCTATTCAACCGTTTGTCTGATTACGATTGGGCTGATCTGTTCCGGCGCATCGGCGTGGAAAATTCCGACGCGCCCATGTTGATCTTGGGTTTGTTCCTCGCGCTCGAAAACCCGGAAACCGGCTTAGCCAACCCGCAAACCATGACTGATGAGGAACAAGCCGAACGCAGCGCCGATATGGCGCAGCGCTATCTCGACGATCCCGATTTTCGCGCGGCGGCGCAAGCGCGCGTTGGCGTAATTCCGTATTCGGCGTTGGCACAGACCGCCTATTTCGCGCGCTTCGGCAGTTTCGGCACCCCGCGAGATTACACGCGCGTCATGCAAGCCGCCTTCACGGGCGAAGGCTTGATCCCCGGCGCGGCGGAGATTGCCCGCCCCGCGTTGGAATGGGCGCTCATGTTCCCCGAAATGCAGGCGCAGTTCAGCGCGTTCGGCACGAAAGGCGGCAGCTTGGCGGGCATCCTCACGAGCGCATATTTCGCGCAGGAACACGACGGCGAACCGATCATGCTGGCGGTGTTCTATCAGGGCATCCCCCTGTTAGAATATGTCAACTGGCTGAGCGATTTTCGGATGCAGGGCGTCGAACTCGAAGCGATCATCAGCCAATGCGCTAACCTTGCGGCGGCGCTGCCCTAACGTGAACGGCGTTCACCTTCGGCTGTAAAAGCGGGCATGAAGGTAAAGGGCGTTCACCTTCGAGGGCAGAATCGCGTGTGAAGGTGAAGCGCATTCACCTTAAATGGCGTAATTTGGCTCGAAGGTGAAGCCCATTCACCTTAGTTAGGATAAGTTCATGATCGTCGGTGCTGCCGTGGCGGTGTTCCACGAAGATCGCGTTTTGCTGACCAAGCGTGAAGATTTTGAAGTGTGGTGTTTGCCCGGCGGTCGCGTGGATGAAGGTGAAAGTCCCGCGCAAGCTGCCGTGCGTGAAGTGCGCGAAGAAACCGGTCTTGACGTGCGCCTCACGAATTTGATCGGGGTGTATACGCGGCAGGGCTGGTTCGACTTGACCGTGATCACGTTTGCGGCGGAAGTGATCGGCGGGGAACTTAAGCCGCAAGCGTCCGAAGTGATCGATATTGGTTGGTTTGCGCGCGACAACATCCCGGCTGATCTGCTGTGGGGTAATGAGCAGCGCTTAGCCGATGCGTTTGCTGGCTTGGTGGGCGTGTGCCGCACCGTGCAGGTGGAAATTCCGGCGGATTTTCCCAACTCACGGGAAGCGATGTACACTGCGCGCGATGAGTCAAGCATGACGCGGATTGAGTTTTACCGCTGGTTGTTGGCGCAGATCAGGTTTGCGCCCAACGTTGCCGAAGTGCCGTCGTATGTCGATGGCGGTTGAGATGCGCGGCGCGCGCCTGTGGCTATTGATCGCTGTGTTCGCGCTGCCGCTGCTGGCGCATATGCTGGTGGGCGCGCACAGCCGCATGTTGGCGGATGATTACTGCACGACTGTTTACGGGCGCGACTACGGCATGATCGACGGGTTCATGCTGCAATACAACACGTGGGGCGCGCAGCCGTTGAACATTGGCATCAAGAATCTGGTGGGCATCTGGGGCGTGTGGATCATTCCGCTGCTGCCCGCGCTGATCCTCACGCTGTGGCTGGTCGCGCTGGTGTGGACGCTGCGCCAGATGTTCGACCGATCCGCCGCGCCGCTGCCCGTGATCGTGCTGGTGGCGTGTGCCATCGTGTTCATGACGCTGGATGGCGCGCCCGCGATCATGCAATCGCTGTATTGGCTGGCGGCGAATGTGCCGTATACCGCGCCGCTGATCCTGACGACGTTGATGATCGGACTGGTGGCGCGACAGTGGCGGCAGGAACGCGCGCCGGGTGTGATCACGCTGGTCGTGATGGCGCTGCTGTGTTTCATCGCGGCGGGCTTTTCGGAAAGCTACAGCGCGCTGCAATTCGGCGCGTTGATCACGGGGGTGGTCGTGTGCGCGCTGGATCGGCGGGCGCGGCGGC
>JBGSRB010000477.1:0-3313 GCA_041737735.1 Anaerolineae bacterium
GGATCACGAGTTCTTGCCCGCTGCCGTCGAGTCCGGCGCAGCCCACGACTTCACCCGCGCGCAGTTCGAGCGCGAAATCAGTGACGGTCACGCGCTTATCGCGCAGTGTGATGCCTGCAAAGCGCGCGACGACATCCCCTAGCGCGATCTGGGTACGGGTTTGTTGCGCCAGCGCGCCGCCGAACATCAAGCGGACGAGTTCATCGGTGGTCACAGGCATCGCCGCCGCACCAACCAACTGACCGCCGCGCAGCACCACGACCTCATCGCACAGGGCGATCACGTCTTCGAGCTTGTGCGACACCAGCAAAATGATCAAGCCGTCGCGGTGCGCCAGATCACGCAGAGCGTCGAACAGCAGGTCTTTTTGCTCGGCGCTGATGCCCGTCGTCGGTTCGTCGAGAATCAGCGCTTGCACGCCCAACGCCAGCAAGCGCACGATCTCTAACTGCTGACGCTGCCCGATGGTCAAGCCGCTGATCGGCGCGTCGGGATCGAGATCGAAGCCAAATTGACGGCTGATCGCTTTTAGCGTGCGCGCGGCTTGGCGCTGCGAAAAGGTCAAACCGCCCGCCTGCCCATAGATGAAGTTTTCGCACACGGTGAACGCGCCCATGTCGAGCGGATCTTGCTGCAACATGCCGATGCCCGCACCGATGGCGGCTTCCGGCGTGTGATAGCCCGCGCTCGATCCGTCGATGAGGATCGCGCCGCTGTCAGCGGGTTGATAGCCGCTGAGAATCTTCATCAACGTGGATTTACCCGCGCCGTTTTCGCCCAAACACGCCGACAATGCGCCCGCTGTGCAGGGTCATGCTGATGTCGTCGTTGGCGCGCAGCGCGCCGAAGTGCTTCGAGATATTGCGCAGTTCGATGGTTTTCATGCGGCGAATCATAACCTATGTGGGGGGATGTGCAAGAACAAAAAGCGGCGTATTTGTTTGGTCTAAACGCCCAATGCGCGCCTAGCAATAGACGATGCAACCGCGCGCGTTCAAAGCGTCGATCCATGCGGGCGGCACATGCAGATCGTGATTCCAGCGCAGATCGAGTTTCTCCAAGTTGGGCAGTTCCAGCACGCTGGCGGGCAGATCGTGCAGACGATTCCCGCGTAGATCAAGCTGACGCAAGCGTTTGACCGCTGTGATCGCGTCGGGCAGATGCGCCAAGCGACACCCGCGCAGCGACAGCACGCGCAAGTCGGCTAACCCGCCGATGCTGTCGGGCAGCGTTGTGATCGGCGTGCGATCCAAGTGCAGTTCGCGCAGATCAACCAGATCACCAATTGAGTCGGGCAGTCGTTCCAGCGGATTGTCGTAGGCGCGCAGTTCGATCAAGCCGATCATCGCGCCGATGTCAGCGGGCAAGGCAGCCAACCGATTCGCGCTCACGTTGAGATAGCGCAGGCGCGTGAGTCGCGTCAGCGTGGCGGGAAGCTGCGCGATCTGGTTGTCGCTGATGTAGAGATAATCGGTCAGGTTTGTTAAGTCGCCCAGTGAGTCGGGCAGCATCGTCAGGAAATTGTGCGCGATATCGAGCATTCGCAGCGCCCAAAGCGCGCCGATGGATTCGGGAATATGCGTTAAGCGGTTGGCAGACACGTTGAGGGTTTCGAGTTCGGTCAGCGTCCACAGCCAATCGGGCAGCGTGGTCAGCGCATTGTCGTAAACGCTGAAGTGACGCAGCGGGTGATCCGGTGGCTGCGCGGGCAGTTCGGTCAAGCCGTGTGCGTCGAGATGGAAGGTTGCGGATGAAGTGTTCATGGGTGGGAAATCGATCAGGTAGGAGCTTCGCGAACGAAGCCCCAACCTGATTTTTAGCTGCCTTTAGCTACTCGCGCCGACCATGCCCTCAAGCAATTGATCGAGATACCATACATCGAGCGGATCGACCACCTGACCTGCGTCCGCCAGCACCGTGCCGTCTTGCAACGTCAGGGGGCCCGTCCACAGGGCGAAGCCGCCCGAAGTCAGCGGACTGGTGGCATACGCCGTCAAATCCGCGATGAAGGTGTCGAGCGTGGCGGAGGCTTCTTCGCTCAAGCCCTCACCGGGCAGGAAACCGATTGCCGATGTATCCGGGTTGTTGAGGTCGCTCCAATCGGGACCCACCCAATCCCACGCTTGTTCCCACGAGCCAGCGCTGACCGCTTCGACCAGACGCACATACTCAGGTCCCCAGTGGAAATAGGGAACGCCCAAACAGGCTTCGGGTGCTTCGGCGCACGCGCCTTCAAAGTCGTAAGGCACGGCGTAGACATCTTCACCCTGCGCGCGCCGTTGACCAGCGATCACGATCACTTCGGTGGTGTCGATGCCGCTGATGACCACATCCGAGCCGCCATCAAAGAACGTATTGGTTTCCTCGGTCGGGTCAAGCGTCACGCCGGGGATGTTGAACCAGAAGCCGATCCACGTCACGGTGAACGAGAGTTCATCGGGGCTGCCGCCCGCCAGTTCGTAGCAATGGCGCGCGCCCAGATAGGCTGACGCCGCCAAACGGCGCGTTTCACCGTTGATCAGGGGTCCCACATAGCCGATGTTGCCATTCTGCGTGGTCAAGCCCGCCGCGCAACCCGCGATCAGCTTGCCCCACTCCATTTGCCCCATTAAATTGCCGAGATTGGCGGGTGCAGTGCCATTCAACACGTCGTCGCCCGAAATGTTGATGAAGATCACATCCGGGAACGCCAGCGCCACATCGTTGGTGTCGGCTTCAAACGCATCCGACGTGGTGAAGATCAACTGCGCGCCCTGATCGACCATCTCGGTGACGACATCGAGCAGCGTGGTTTCCGGCGCATCGGCTGGATTCAGGCTTTCAAACACGATCATGCGCGCGCCGGGAACATTTTCCTCGACGTAGAGACCGCCCTCGTAATGCGCCTGACTCCACCCGCGATCATCGTCGGGCCCCACCAGCACCATGCCGAACACGAACTCGTCTTGCGCGGCAGCGGGCGCGGCGATCACGGCGATCAGCAGCGCCACCAGCAGCAAAAACTTGATTTTCATCGTTCATTCCCCCATCAGTCATGAACTGATCAAAAAACACTTGCCTGACTATACCGCATCGCGGCGCGGTTCGCTCACGAGCAAGTTGCCCAAAACACGTGCGTTCGACTTGTGCTATTCTGAACAAACCGCGCCGCGCTCACCCATCACAGCCGCGCGCGTTCGTGGTAACATGGACGCACCATTCACAATGATATTTAAGGAGCAAACGCATGGCTAAGCAGTATGCAGCCACACCCGCAATGCAGATCGACCCCGCCAAAACCTACACCGCGATCATTAACACGAACAAAGGCGAC
>JBGSRB010000486.1:0-3282 GCA_041737735.1 Anaerolineae bacterium
GGCAGGAAAGTCTTTATGGCTTTCGCTACATTCTTCGTCATCCTAGTTTGCTCGGTTTGCAACTGACTTTTCTTTTCCTCAACCTGATCGGCTATGTGGGCAACACCGTGCGCGCGCCTTATCTACTGGCGCGTTCCGGCAACAACGAAGCGACGTTGGCTACGGTGCAATCCATGTTGGCGGTCGGCGGGATTATGGGTGGGCTGCTGCTGAGTCTTTGGGGCGGACCCAAACGCCGCATTCATGGTGTGCTGCAAGGCATGATCAGCATTAGTTTCGTGGGCAGTATTCTGCTGGGGGTCGGGCAGGACATCTTGATCTGGAGTGTAGCGGCGTTCGGTTTTGGCTTGATCATGCCCTTACTCAACGGATCAAATCAGGCGATCTGGCAGGCAAAGGTTGCGCCTGACATTCAAGGACGGGTTTTCGCTGCCCGCCGCGTGATCGCCCAAGTGACCATTCCACTGGCGATGCTGATCGCAGGCCCACTAGCGGATCAGGTGTTTGAACCTGCCATGATGCCTGATGGCGCACTGGCTCCGGTTTTTGGTGGTTTGGTCGGCGTCGGGGCAGGTGCAGGCATGGGGTTGATGTTGGTGATTTCGGGCGTTCTGGGAATGTTCGTCGGGTTGGGGGGCTATGCCTTCACCGTTGTGCGTAATGCTGAAGACCTTTTGCCCGATCATGTTTACGCTGGTAGCGAGCAAAAAGCTTAAAAGCGCTTTGCCAGCGTTAATCATGATCACGCTGGCGGGCGGCGCAGTACGGCGTAGCAGTTCGCAGCGCGTGTGTGACTATCGGCGCGAAACGACTCGATCAGCGTTAAGCCGCTGGCGGCGATCAGCGCGGCGTGTTCGACGTCGTCGATGTAGTGACAGTAGCGCCGCCCTAGGTCACCCTGCCGCCAGTCGAGCAGATAATCGCCTGCTTCCACCTGCGCGCCGATCTGCGGGTCGAGCGTATCCCACCCGATGATCCGTTCGCGGAAGCGTTCGTATTCGTAAAAGCGCCACTCGCTCCACACCAGCACGCCGCCCGCCGCCACGCGATCCGCCAGCGCGCGCACCAGTGATTCGCGTCGTGCGCGTCCCGGCACATGATGCAGCAAGCCGAACGCCACCACCAGATCATACGCGCCCTGATCGGGTGGCTCCGTCACGATGTCGCGCGTTTCCAGCGTGAAATCGACGCCGTGCGCCGTCAGCAGGGCGCGCGCATGATCGAGCAAACGCGCGCTGTAATCCATGCCGTGATAGCGCACGGTCGTCAAGCGCTGTGCCAGAAACGCCCCGAAACGCCCCGTGCCACAGCCAACATCCAACGCGGAAAGCACGGCGGGCAAATACGGGATCAGCCGATCCCAACCCGCCCAGATGCCGCGTCGCGTGGACTCAAAATCATCGGCGCTGGCGTCGTAAAAGGCGCGATTGAGGTCATTCAGTTGATCGATTACGGCTTGATCCATGCGGGATTACGCGCTCGATCGCGCGCTGGGCATGGCGGTCATTTTGGCGAGATTGGTCACGCAGATCGTGCCGACCAGCGCGAACGCGACCACACCGCGACTGTTGATCGCCACGGGTCCGAGTGCCGCTGACGTGGGCAGATCGCCCGCGAGCAACTGCGCGCGCTTGGATTCCGCGAGTAAGTCGGCGGCGTGGCGTTGATGCGTAGGCTGGAGATCGCTGCCATTGTACAGGCGAATCACGTTGCTGTCGAGATCAGTTGCGGCGAAGCGTCGTCCATCACTGGAACAACTCATCGCGCCCAATTGATAATGCAGATGCACACGCCGCTTACATTTGCCATTCGGGTCGAACACCGCGATCTGCGCGCCATCGCTCAAAAAGATCGCGCTGTTGCCTTTCGACACCAGCAGAATCGGGCGGAACTCGTCGCTGATCTGCAATTCAGTGGCAACCACGCCGATCCGTTCATTCTGCTTGAACAGATGCAAGCGTGCGTCAGCGTCGAGCGCGGCGATCAGCCCATTCGCGCGATCCATGCCCAGCGCGACCCAACGCGGTTGCACGCCGTCGATCTGGGTGGATAACGTGCGTTCGCCGTCAACGTTATCGAGCAGCAGATCGCCGTTAGGCGTGCGATACAGGCGCAGATCGCCCTCCGCAGTGGTGTAGATCGTCGCTTTGGGGGTTCGCACTTCGGAGAGATATTTGTGGTTGGGGGCGATCAGGCTTGTGATGAACGTCTGCCACGGTTCGCCCTGTCGATCATCGGTGTCGATGGGTTCGATGGTGCGATCTTCACGTTTCGCGCCATTTTGCAAGTCGAGTAGCGCCACGCGCAGCGCGCCACTCCATGCTGCCAGCAGTGATGGTCTGCCGGAGAGGATGTCTAAACGGCGTATGGGGCTGTCAGTTAAATGTAAGCGCCAAGCCATGAGCGTTTTGGGATTAGCTTTGCTTTAAGGTGAATAGCCTTCAGCTATGATCATACACTACCCGTCAAGCGCACGCCGCTGATTTAATTGAACTGCCCTTAAGCCTTAAATCGCACACCATCAGGCTTGATGTGCGCTTAGCCTCACGGCGATTCGACGCGCACCTGTCCGTTAGGAACAAGCGCTTGATACAACACGGTGTTATCCGCCACCACATAATCACGCGCTTCGAGCGCGCCACTCGCCAGCAGATTATAGGTGTTCGCGTTATATTGAATGTCGTTCGTGTTGGTCGCCGGGATGTCGATGCGCGCTGACACGCCTGCCGGAATCAGCATAGTTAGATCGCCCTGCGCCACGTTCAGCGTGCCACGCAGCGCGCCTTCTTCGCCCAACGATGGGTTGTAGTCGGGCAGCGTGATGATCAGATCGCCGCGCTGCACGCTCACGTTCAAGCGTTCGAGCGCGGTGCCGTCTAAGTTGAGGATGATCGCGCCGCTTTCACCCGTGAATTGCAAGTCGAGCGCGATGCCGGGTGGCACTTCGATCTGCATCGTGCCGCGACCAAGCGCCTCTAACAGCGGAAAATCTCCGCTTTGGCGGGTTTCCGTCAGCACGAGCGTCGCGCTGTCGTCCGCCGCTTCGCTGAAATTCACATCGACCCGATGATCGCTGCTGCCGATGAACATCCCCGTGACGCCCGCCGCGCGCGCCAAGCCGCCCAACACTTCAATATCGGTGCTGAGCGCGTTGATTTGCACACGCAGCAACGTGGTCTCCGTGCTGATCGCCTGCGTGATGCTTTGCTGCGTGTCGGTGCGTTGTTCCGCCGCGCGCGTGTTGAAAGCATACGCCGCCACACCCGCCGTCAGCGCCACGCC
>JBGSRB010000098.1:0-3374 GCA_041737735.1 Anaerolineae bacterium
GGCGGCAGGCAGCACGTGGGCGCTTGAATCGCTGGCGCGAGCCTGCGCGGACAACGGGCGCAGCGGCGAACTCAAACGGCTGAGCGCGCACGTCAACGGCACGACTTTTACCCTGACGATTACCCCGGTCGAGGCTTGAACTGCATGAGTATTGGACAAACTTGGGACAGTGAGATCACGACGCTGCGCGACCCGTTAAGCTGGCGCACGATCAAGCAGTTGACGACGCAGCGCAACAACGTGCATATGTATTTCACCGAGAACTCGTTCGATCAAACGGGCGATTTCATCATCTTCCAATCGGATCGCGCGTATGCCGAAGATGTCGCGCCGCACGAACACCCGCAGTACAACATCTTCCGCATGGACTTGGCGACGGGCGTGATCACGCAGTTGACCGACGACCCGATCCGCCCGCACGCTTTCACCAAAACGCCGGACAGTCGCATCGTCGTCTACGTGACCGAGAACCAGATCAAAGCGCTGGATACGCACACGGGCGCGATCACGCTGGTGTATGAAGAACGCGACGGGTTCAGCGTGTCGAGTCCGTCGATTGCGTCCAATGGGCGTTATGTTGGTTTCGTGCGGAATGAAGAAGTCAGCATCCCTAATCATTACACGGGCGTCAATTATGGCGGCTTCAAAGATCGCTACTACCTGATCAAAGACGCGCGCATCACGTTTGCTTATCTCGATGGATCGGGCGCGTTCGATGTCTTCCGCGACACGCACCAACTGGGACACTTCCAGTTTTGCCCCGATGATCCGTCGCTGGCGAGCTTCTGCCACGAGGGACCGTGGAACTTGGTCACGCAGCGCATCTGGCTGCTGGATGTCGCCAGCCAAACCGCCAAACCGGTCTTTCGCCAAACCGAGCAAGACGCCATCGGGCATGAATTCTGGACGCAAGACGGTATGATCTTCTTCGACAATCGCGGACCCGGTCACGATGGCACAATCACATCGGATAAAACACAAGCCGTGCTGACCGAAGTCGCGGTCAACGACAACGCCATGATCCCGTTTGTGGGCTTGTGTGATCGCACAGGCGCGACCGTCAAAAAGATCGATATGCCCTTCTATTGCAATCATTACCACGCCAACCCGGATAACACCGTGCTGGTGGGCGATGATGTTGATAAGCTGGTGCTGATTCACCTCAACGCCGATTCCGACGCGCCCGCCCGCCTTGAGGAATTGGTCGGTCACAGCACCAGTTGGCGCACGCAAAGCAGCCATTGTCACCCAACGTATAGTTGGGATGGATCGCACATTCTGTATGCGTCGGATGAAGGCGGGCGCGTCAATTTGTATTTACTCGAACTCTAACCACAGGGAGAACCTACCCATGACCACATACTTTACTCATGTCAACACCACGCACGGAGTCAACGCGCTGGATGCGAACCCATGCAATCTGCTCGACTTTCACCTGCTGATTCTGGGCGATGGCGAGTCGCAGTCGTTGACCAGCGATGGGCGCGAAATTTGCGCGGTTATGCTCGGCGGACGCGCGACGTTCACCATCGGCGCGCATACGTTCGCTAACGTCGGCGGACGTGCCAATGTGTTCAGCGGCAAGCCGCACAGCGTGTATATTCCCGCCGGACAAGCCTACACCGTGACCGGAGTCGGCTTCGCGCAGATCGCGTTGTGCAGCGCGCCCAGCACATTGCAAACTGATCCCTATGTGATCGCGCCCGATCGCGTGACGGCGGGCAAATGGGGCGCGGCGAACTTCTCGCGTTACTTCCACCAGATTTTGACCAGCAGCGCGCAGCCTGATCTGCCCGCACAGCGCTTGATCGTCGGGGAAACATTTACGCCTTCCGGCAACTGGAGTACCTACCCCGCGCACAAGCACGAAACCGACGATCTGCCCGTTGAAGCCTTCCACGAAGAAATGTATTTCTTCAAGATCGCGCCCAAAGACGGATTCGGCATCACACGGCATTACGGCGACGACTTCGACACCAATTACACTGTGCGCGATAACTCGATCCTGATGCTGCCGCACGGTTATCACACCTATGTCGGCGCGCCCGGCTTCCAGTCGTATTATCTGTGGTTTTTGGCGGGCGAACACCGCACACAAGCCGTGATCGAGGATGAAGCCACCGCGTGGTTGGGCAAAACGGTGCCGATGCTGCGCGAGCTAGGACACTAGGCGGATGAGCATCATCGACTCGTTTCGTTTAGACGGCAAAGTCGCGCTGGTCACGGGGGCGAATCGCGGCTTGGGGCGCGGGATCGCCTTAGCGCTTGCCGACGCGGGTGCGGATATTATCGGGTTGAGTCGTTCGCCCGATGCGGGCGCGATTGCCCATGAAGTCGCTGCGTTCGGGCGGCGCTATCAGCACATCGCGCTTGATCTGGCAGATGCCGAAGTGCCGATGCTGTCCAGCGTCATCGCCACCGCTGCCAACGCTTACGGGCGACTGGATATTCTCGTCAACAACGCGGGCATCGTCCGGCGCGCGCCCGCCTTCGAGTACAGCGCCGACGACTGGCACGCGGTGATCAACACGAACCTCAACGCCGCGTTTTTTCTGGCGCAAGCCGCCGGACGCCTGATGCGCGATCACGGCGGCGGCAAGATCATCAACATCGCGTCGATGCTCAGTTATCAGGGTGGCATTTTGATCCCCGCGTACACTGCCGCCAAACATGGCATCATGGGCATCACGCGGGCGCTGGCGAATGAATGGGCGGCGCACAACATCAACGTGAACGCGATTGCACCCGGCTACTTTGAAACCGATGTGACCGCGCCGCTGCGCGCCGATGACAAGCGCAACACCGACATTCTCGCGCGGATTCCGGCGGGGCGCTGGGGCATTCCGTCGGAATTGGGCGGCGCGGCGGTCTTTCTGGCGTCGGATGCGGCGACGTATGTGCAAGGCACAACGCTCGATGTCGATGGCGGCTGGCTGGCGCGCTAACCTCTGATCATCCGCGTTAGGCGTGATGGGCGCATCGGTCTAGTGATGCGCCCTTACGCTGCTGATCCCCACTCAATAAGTCCATTGAATGCCGTGTGCATATTGCCCGCGCGCAAAACATGGTACTTTCAGCACGCACGGCACACATTCAACCTACAGAATAGAGGGGTTATGAGCGACATGCGCGCGCAGTTCATGCTCGATCCGAGCGTGGTGTTTTTGAATCATGGGTCGTTCGGGGCGACTCCGATCCCGGTGTTTGAGGCGTATCAGCGCTGGCAGCGCGAGCTGGAATATCAGCCCGTCGAATTTTTGGGGCGACGGATCGAAGGCTTGCTCGATGCCGCGCGCGCGCGCCTTGCCGAGTATCTCAACGGCGATGTGGATAACCTGACGTTTGTGCCGAACGCGACGGGCGGCGTCAACATC
>JBGSRB010000528.1:0-4166 GCA_041737735.1 Anaerolineae bacterium
TAACAACGCGCCGGCGGGAGTCGCCACGCCGGGCGGAAAGCCGCGCGTTTGATCGTAAAAATCGGCGGCGCGGTCGAACGCGACAGATTGATCGCTCATGCGTCGGTGACTCCTTGCGCTTGGGTTAAGTGTTCACGACAGAACGCTACTGATTCGTTGAGCAGGCGCTCGGCGCTGGCGCGGTCGCTGAAATTGAGCGCGTCGGGTCGAAGTTCGAGCGAGATCGTGCCGCTGTAATTGTCGGCGGTCAGCGCGCGCAAAAACGCGCCGAGATCGAGTTCGCCCTTGTGCGGCAGGCAGTGTTCTTGGCGATATTGATAATTGCTCAGGTGAATGTGCGCCACCCGTCCGTCCGCTGCGTGGTAGGCGTCCACCGGATCGATGCCTTTGGTGGCGCAGTGGGTGGTGTCGAGCGTAAGATGATCATGCACGCGACTCCATTCGGCGAGGGTGTTCCACCAGCAGGCGTCCTGTCCGTTCCACGGGATGGCGTGAAAAGGCATGTTCTCGATGGCGATTTTTACAGGTGTGTCGCGCTGCACGGCGGGCAGTTCGCGCTCGATCCACGTTTTGACAGATGCGAACGGCGACGGGATGGGAAAACGGAAGCCGCGCCCGCCGAAGCCGAAGTTGATCGTTCCCACCCACAGGCGCATGGGCAGATGGACGACGATGCTCTCACAGCCGAGTGCTTCCGCCAATTTGAGCGTGCGCTGAATGCGCTCAAGCTGATCCGCGCCGTTGCCCCACCCCGGAATGCGCGGGCTGAAAGGCGTGTGCGCGACGACGATGGGCTGTCCGTGCTGTTCGGCAAGCTCACGCAGATAGGATGGGTCGCGCGTGGTGAAGCGCTCATCGCACATGATTTCGATGCCATCGAAGCCCGCGCGGGCTGCCATAGCAAAGCTCAGCGAGGTGTCGTAGAGATAGAGGGAACCGGTCGAAAATAACAAACGGGTCATGGATTGCGCTCCGTGTTATAGTGAAACGTGTCTATTGTAGCACCAGATTGTTGTGATCGAGGGAAGGAAGTCGAATAGAATTTTAATGGGAATTGTAATATATAGAATGTAGAGTATGATTAATGTTATGGCGTTCAACCTCAGTTAAGGAAGTCCTTCCATGCCCATGGTCACAGCTCCGCTGCGCGTTTGGCGTTGGTTAACCGCGCCTCACAGCAGCATCACCGAACCTGAAGCTCAGCTTCAAGCGCGGGCGGTGGCTGGCATCACGTTGGTTGCCACTTTGTGTTTGGTGCTGCTGGCGTTGGTCAGCGTACTGCCGTCGGCGTTTACGGCTGAGTTCACTGTTGCCTTAATGTTGCTAACTATCAGTTATGGCATCAGCCGCACGCGCGGTTTTCGTTATGGCGGCGGCTTGAGCATCGCTACGTTGTGGGCATTCGCGCTGGTGATCGCTGTCTCGCCGTGGAGTCTGGTTCATCGTGAGGTCGCGATGGGGATTTTGCGGATCACGATGTTGACGCTGCTGATCACGTCGATTTTGTATTCGGTGCGTTTCATGCTGCTGCTGCAACTGGTGATGATCCTCACGCTGTTGGCGCTGAGCAGCGCGAACACGGTCATCACGCAATTTGTGGTGGAACTGCTGCTGATGGTGCTGACCTTCGGGTTGGTGTTTGCTGTGTTGTATCAGTTTGACCGCGCTAAAACTGCATTGACGCTCTCGGCGCTGCATGATGCGGAAGTGCGTTACCGCGCGATTACGGAAGATCAAGGCGAGTTTATCTGCCGTTGGCTGCCCGATTACACGGTGCTATCCGTGAATGATGCCTATATACGTTTTCTTGGACTGTCGCGCGAGCAGGTGATCGAGCGGGGTGTGTTCGCTTATGTCGAGCCGGAGTTGTTAGCGGAGATTGAGGCAAAACTTGCCGCCGTTACGCCCGAAAATCCCAGTGTGCTGTATGAATACAGCGTGGAGCTGCACGGCGCAGTGTGCTGGTTGCAGTGGATCGACCGCGCGTTGTTTGATGATGAGGGGCGCGTGGTGGAGTATCACTCGGTGGGGCGCGATGTGACCGCGCTCAAACAAGCGCAAGCCGCCGAAGCCGACGAACGCCGCTTTGCCGAGATGCTGAGCCATAACGCGGCGCTCATCAACCGTTCGCTCGATCTCGATCAAACTATGGACATGATTCTCGAACAGGCGATGCTGCTTGAAAATGTCGAGGCGTCTGACATCTGCATAATTGAGGAAGACAATGTTGTGCGCGTGGCGCGCTCGCGCGGGTATGAGCGCTTGCAGGATGGGCGGTTTGTCGAACACTTCAATGCCTTTAAGTTGAAGCTTAAGCAATTTGACACGTTTTCGACCATGCTCGAAACGCGCCAACCGCTGCTGATCAACGACACACAAGCACAAGCTACCTGGTTGCGCTCCGAGGTAGGAGCGTGGGTTCATGCCTACGTGGGCGCGCCGATTCAGGTGGATGGCGCGATCATCGGGTTTTTGAATGTCGCCAGCACGCGCGCGAATGTTTTCAGCCCGTCTAGCCCCGTGCGCCTGCAAGCCTTCGCCGATCAAGCGGGGACGGCGATCCGGAATGCGCGTCTGTATGAAACTGTGCGCCGTCATGCCGATGAGCTTGAATCGTTGGTGCGTCAGCGCACGCATCAACTTACGTTGACCACACAGCGACTGGGCGCGATTCTGGACTCGACGGGTGAAGGCATCTTCTACAGCGAAGGCAACCGGATGCACTACGTCAACGATGTGTTGTGCCACATGATGGGCTACAGCGTCGTGGAACTGCTCGGCTCTGGGAACCTCACATTTTTGCACCCCGGCGATTTGAACGAAACGCGCCCCTTGACCGCCATTGACAGCATCCTCGAAGCACTGCGCCGGCGGGGCATTTGGCGGGGTGAACTGCTGGCGCGGCGCCAAGATGGCAGCACGTTCGACGCGGCGATCACGGTGATGCCTGTCGGCAGCCCGGATGAGCAACCGCTGCGCGCGGTGACGGTGGTGCGCGACATCAGCCAAGAGAAGGCGCTTGCCGAACAACGTGCGCGCTTCATCGCGCACGCTTCGCACGAATTACGCACGCCCATCACCAATTTTAAGACGCGCTTATACCTTGCGCGCCACCGCCCCGACCAATGGGAACGCCACTTGGATATTCTGGACACCACCGCCGAATGGATGGCGCAGTTGGTGCGCGACCTGCTCGATATTTCGCGCATGGAGCGCGGCTTGATCCCGCTGGAACGGGTGACAGTGAGCGCGCAAGAGATCGCGGAGGCAGTGGCGATGATGCAAAGCCAAGAAGCCGAGCGCGCCGAACTCGCGCTGGAACTGGTGCTGCACCCGACGCCGCTGCTGATCCATGTTGACCGCGAGCGCATGATCCAGGTGGTGACGAACCTCGTGACCAACGCGATCCACTACACGCCAGCGGGCGGACGGGTTGAGATTAAGGTGGAACCGAACGGGGACAGCGACGTGCTGCTGCATGTGATCGACACGGGCATCGGCATCACCCCGGAAGATCAAAAGCTGATCTTTCAGCCCTTCTACCGCGTGGCGAGTAAAGTGGTCGGCACGGGCTTGGGTTTGAACATCGTTACGCAGATTATTGAGCAACACGGCGGCGCGATCAGCGTTGATAGCACGTTCGGTGAGGGAAGCTGTTTCTCCGTGTGTTTGCCGTTGGTGGCTGCCACACCTGATCTGACCAGTGGTGCGGGCATGTGATATACTGCGCTGCGGTTAAGAACAAGGTTGAGCGACTCTATGACCCCTGATCCGCACCCACTGAAAATCAATCAGATGAACGCCAAGGCTGAGGGCGCGCCGCGTGCGTGGCTGCTGTGTCTACGTGAGATCATTGTGTGGCACATTGTGCCTGATCTGCAAGGAGCATAAGCGCGCGATGTTTGGTGACATGCTGGCGTTGGTGTATTTGAGCAGCGCGCTGCTGCTGGCGGCGTTCGCGTTGGGAACGATCACGCTGCTGGTGCTATATCTGCTTAAGCGGCGCGTGTTGATCAGCACGCCGCAGATCGACGCCGACGCTTATCCGTCGGTGGTGGTGCAGCTTCCCGTGTATAACGAGCGTTATGTGATCGCGCGCTTGCTGGATGCCGCCGCCGCGCTGGATTATCCGCGTGCTAAGCTGACGATTCAGGTGCTGGACGACA
>JBGSRB010000532.1:0-6507 GCA_041737735.1 Anaerolineae bacterium
GCTGCGCCCGCCAGTGGCGATTAACGGCGCGGCATGAGTGTGTCGTTGTGGGATCGGCTGCGGGCGGCATTCGCGGGGCATGAACTGTATGCCGCGCGCATTGATGCGCTCAATGAAGCGATCGAGCGCTATCCGACTGACGCCGCCAATTACATTCTACGCGGCGAACTGCTGCTCGAATTAGGCGACGCCGAAGCCGCCGCGCGCGACTTTCAACGCGCGGAAAGCTTGGCGCTGGCACAGCTTACACAGGATGATTGGGGCGTGGTGGCGCAAACAATGCGCGACCGCGCCCTTGCTGGTTTACAAACGGCACAACGTTTAACCAAAGACAAAAATACGCAAGACGACGATCACGCGGTAAAATAGCCGCGTTCTGCGTGGAGGGGCTGCATGACACAAACAGTCACGATTTACATTGATGACAAGGCGTATGACGTTCCCGCCGGAATGAATCTGGTCGATGCGGCGAAATATTACGCCGATAACGACGTTCCGGTGTTTTGCTATCATCCCAAGATGAAGCCCGTCGGCATGTGCCACATGTGCGTCGTCGAAATGGGGACGATCCAGAAAGACCGCGAGTCGGGCGCAACCCTGCTCGATGACAAAGGCAACGCGCAAATTCGCTGGTTCCCCAAGCTGCAAACCGCCTGCACGACGACGGTCAGTGATGGCTTGGTGATCCGCACAACGACACAGCAGGTCGATGCTGCGCGCGAAAGCGTGCTGGAATTCCTGCTGACCAGCCACCCGCTCGACTGTCCGATTTGCGACAAGGGCGGCGAGTGTCCGCTGCAAAATCTGACACTGGAGCATGGACCCGGCACCAGCCGCATGAACTACAACGACAAGAAGCACCTCGATAAGCATGTGCCGTTGGGCGACCTGATCTTCTTGGATGAAGAACGCTGCATCCAGTGTGCGCGCTGCATCCGCTTTCAGGATGAAATCGTCGGTGATGATGTGCTGGCGTTCCATGAACGCGGGCGGTCGCTGCAAATCGTCACGGTCAGCGAGCCGGGCTTCGACACCTATTTCAGCGGCAATACCACCGACATTTGTCCGGTGGGCGCGCTGACCACGGCTGATTTCCGCTTCGGCGCGCGTCCGTGGGAACTGACGAACATTCCGAGCGTGTGTCCGCACTGCCCGGTCGGGTGCAACACCACGCTCAGCACGCGCCTTGACCGCGACTTCAACGGTCGCGCGATGATCAAGCGTGTGATGCCGCGTCAGAACGAGGAAGTCAACGAAATTTGGCTGTGCGATAAAGGGCGCTTCGGGCATCACTTCACGCGCGCCGAAGATCGCCTGACGCAACCCATGATCCGTAACAGCAGCGGCGCGCTGAATCCCGCCACATGGCAGGAAGCGTTCCAAGCGGTGGCGGCGCGCATCGGTGGCGGAATGCAAAGCGAAGTCGCCGTGATCGCGGGCGCGGGCATCTCGAATGAAGATGCGTATGCCCTGCGCGCGCTGGTGGATGAGAACGCGCGTCTCGGCGCGTGGACGCTGCCGCACGCTGGCATGGACATCGTGGCGCAGGTCGGCGTCGGCAATGACAGCGCGCTCAAGGAATTGGGCAAGGGTGATGCCGTGCTGGTCATCGCCAACGATCTGGAAGAAGAAGCCCCCGTGTGGCGCTTGCAAGTCAAGCAGGCGTATGATCACGGCGCGTATGTCGTCGTCGCCAACGCGCGCGCAACGCGCATGGACGACTTCGCCAGCGCGACGATCCGCTACAACACGGGCGATGCGGTGGCGGCGCTGCTTAATCTGCGCGCGGACAACGCCGAAATTGCCGATGCTTTAACCAACGCCACCAACCTGATCATCATCGCAGGTGCGGAAGGCTTGACGCACGACGGTTCGCGCGCGCTGATGCAGGCGGCGGCGAACTTCCTGATCGACACGAACCACGTCGGCACCGCCAACAACGGCTTGATCGGCGTGTTCCCCGGCGCGAATGCGATGGGCTTGCACTACATGGGCTTCTCGCCCGAAGCAACGCTCGACATCATCAACCACCCGCCCAAAGTGCTGATCGTCGCGGGCGCGGATGTCGCGGGCGAACTGCCCGACGCCGCGTGGTTGGATGGCGTCGAGACGATCATCGCGCTGGCGCTGTTCCCCGACGCGACCACACAACGCGCAACCATCGTGCTGCCGATGCAAAGTTTTGCCGAGCGCGATGGCACGTTCACCAACGGCTTGCGCCGCGTGCAGCGATTCTACACCGCGCAGGGACCCATCGGATCATCGTTACCCGCGTGGCAGATCGCGGAACGCAGCGCGGAAGCATTGGGCAACGGACGCGCCCTGCCCTCGGCGGCGGCGGTCATGCTCGAAATCACCAAGACGATCCCGGAATTTGCGGGCGTGCGTTACAACGAACTGGCGAAGGTGTCCAAGCAGTTCCCCGACGTGGGCGGGCAAGACCTGTACTATGGCGGCACAGCCTACAAGAATACGGGCGGCTTGGGCGTGGTCATTCCGTCAGCGGCAGAAGCGGGCGAGACCATGAGCGCGGCAGATGTCAGCGCGCCCGATCCTGTGAGCGCGCAAGACGGACTCGTGATCGTGCCGACGACCGAACTTTACAACCGCGCGCCGACCTTCGAGCCGAGCGCGGCGGAAGTGATGGAAGCGCGCATCCCCCAGCCCTACATCGAGATCAACGCCGCCGACGCTGCGCGCCTCAACATCAGCGACGGCGACACGGTGGAAGTCGCGTTTGCAACGGGCAGCGTGCAGGTGCGCGCGCACGTTAACGGCAAAGCGCCGCAGGGCAGCGCACTGCTGCCGCGTCATCTGACCGATGCGCCCACGCCGCACACGCTGGCGGTTGGCGCGATCAGCAAGGTGGAGGGCTAAACGATTATGGCGGCTACAACACCACAAACATCGGAAACTCAACAGGAACGCCTGCGCCCGTGGATCAATCTCGGTCTGCTGCTGGCGGCTGGCGGCGTGATCACCGCGCTGCTGCTGGCGCCCGTGCTGCTGATCGCCACCGACTCACCCATTCTCGGCGGCGTCTGGGTGTGGATTGCCACACTCTTGGGCTTAGGCTTCGGCTGGTGGGCGTTCAGGTCGAACGAAAACACCACACTGGGCAAGATCGGCGGCTTCGCGGCGCTGGCAAACGGCGTGATCGCGCTGCTGTCGGTGTTGGGCTTCATCCTGCAATATAACTATCTGGTTGCGGGCATGGCGGGCAGTCTCGCCGCGTTAGTGGGCGCGCTGGCGCTGATCCCCGTCAATCGCGGATCGGTTCGCATCGGGATCATTCTGGCGGGCGTGTTCTTCGGCGGCTTCGCGTTGTTCTCGGTGCTAGGCGTGCTGTGGGGGGGCGTGCTGGATGTCAGCACCAATACGCTGACGTTCGCCTTCGACCCGGAGCGCGTCGATCCGGCGAGCGTGGTCGTGTGCTATGGCGGCGCGGGTATGGGCTGTCCGGTGGTTCACGCGGTCACCTACTCGCTGATCTTCTTCGTCGTGATGCTGACGGGTTTCGCCTACACCACGCTGCTTGAGCGTAAATTCATCGCGTGGTTTCAGCAGCGTTCGGGCCCCAATCGGGTGGGCCCGGCGGGCTTGCTGCAACCCGCCGCCGACGGCGTGAAGCTGATCTTCAAAGAGGACATCATGCCGAGCGGCGCGGATCGTCCGGTCTATCTGCTCGCGCCGATGTTGAAAGCTGTCCCCGCGATCATCGTGCTGGCGGTCGTGCCGCTGGGCCCCGATCTGCTGGTGCCGTGGTTCGATGGCTTCTGGTATCAAGTGCCGCTCGGCTTGGTCGATATTAACGTCGGCGTGCTGTGGATTTTGGCGATCACCAGCATCGGCACGTATGGCGTGGTGCTGGCGGGTTGGGCGTCGAACAACAAATATTCAATGCTCGGCGGTTTGCGCGCCACGTCGCAAATGTTAAGTTATGAACTCAGTCTCGGCTTGACAATGGCTGTCCCAATTTTGATCGTGGGCAGCATGAGCTTGGGCGATATTGTGCGCGGGCAAACCATGATCTACGAGTGGTTTGTGTTCCAGAATCCGTTAGCCGCGGCAATCCTGATGATCGCGCTGCTGGCGGAAGTCAGCCGCGCGCCCTTCGACCTGCCGGAAGCCGAGCAGGAATTGACGCAAGGTTACATGACCGAATACAGCGGCATGAAGTTCGCCATGTTCATGATGGCGGAATATCTGGGCATGATCGCCGTAAGCGTGATCGCCGCGACGCTGTTCTTCGGCGGCTACAATGACGGCTTTGGCTTGGTGACGCAACTTCCGTTCTTGGGACCCGTCGTGCTGATCGGCAAGGTGATCCTGTTCCTGATCGGCATGGTGTGGGTGCGCGCGACGCTGCCGCGCATCCGCTACGACCGCTTGATGGGCTTGGGCTGGAAGATCATGCTGCCGCTGGCGATCATCGCCGTGATGTGGAGCGCGCTCGCCGTGCTGATCGGGGATGCGTTTGGCAATCCGGTGGCGTATGGCATCGGCGCGGGCATCTTCTTCGTCATCGTGGTGGGTGGGGCGTTCTTGCTGCTCAACCGCAGCGGGGATATTACGCCCGAAGCGCCGCGCCTTGAGGACGACCCGATGATCACGGGCGAACGACGCGGACTCGGTTGGTCGCTGATGCAGTTGGTCGGCGGCTTGATCGCCGTGCCGTTCCTGCTGTATCAAGGCTTGCTCAAAGCGCTGGATAATCTGGCGCAGCTTGCGCCCGATGAGGATAAATCACGCGATAGCGGCGGCGATTAAAGCGTCTACACCCCATCCCGAATGCGGGGTGGGGTGAACATACAGCACACAATTGGTAATGTAAGGAGACTCCATGAATGTTCTGCGCGGTTTTGCGACCACGTTCAAACATCTGCTCGAAGAACCGGTCACGGTGCAGTATCCCGAAGAAGAGCGCCCCTTCCAGCCGCGTTATAAAGGGCGGCATCATCTGCGCCGCTATGAGAACGGCTTAGAGAAGTGCATCGGCTGTTCGCTGTGCGCGGCGGCGTGTCCTGCCGATGCGATCTGGGTGGAAGCCGCCGAGAACACCGACGACGAACGCTACAGTCCCGGTGAGCGCTATGCCAAAACGTATGAGATCAACATGCTGCGCTGCATCTTCTGCGGCTACTGCGAAGATGCCTGCCCGACGCAGGCGATCCAGCTTGGGCATGAGCATCGCCTCAGCTTTACCGACCGCGATGATGCGATCTTCGTCAAAGACATGCTGATCGATCCGCCCGCCGTCGGCAAACCGGAAACGCCGCAGCGCGTCGAAGCCGGCACGTTCAATCGATCGATTCCCGATATGGAAAACCCGAAATAAGCGGCGATCCAGCGGGCTGCAAAGCACCTCAAGCGAGGTGCTTTTGTTTTGCGGGAAAAGTGCAGCGCGCTAATCCCGCCGAGCAGAGCGAGATGAATCACTCCAATTTTTGAACTGTGACGCTGATTGTGATAAACTGCACACGTTTTCGCAACAGCGCCCATGTAGGAATACTGACAATGATAGAACTGATTCTATTCATCGTGGTTGGCGCACTGGCAGTTGTGGGCGCGGTGATGATGCTGCAAAGCAACAACGCCGTTCACAGCGCACTGTTCCTCGTGCTGACGATGGGTTGCATCGCCTTTCTGTTCCTGATGCTCAACGCGCCCTTCCTCGCCATGATCCAGATCACCGTGTATGCGGGCGCGATCATGGTGCTGTTCATCTTCGTGATCATGCTGCTCGGTGCTGAACATGCCGAACCCGAAGTGCAGCCCGGTGTGGGTGTCGCGCGTTATCGCTGGTTTTTGCCGCTTGCGCTGACGCTGGCGTTCTCGCTGCTGTTCGCCATCGGCATCGGCTTGATGCAGAGTTCGATCAACCTGCAAGGCACCACCGAACCGCTGCCGCAAGTGCGCGTGTTCCATGCTGCCACCGATGCGGGTGCGGTCGATGTGCTGGCGGATCAAACGCTGATCGCGCAAGGTATGGGCTTCAATGTCGCCAGCGATTACGTCACGCTGCCGCCCGGCGTCACCACCTTCTCGTTTGCAACGGACGACACCAGCCTGACGTTCACCACCGAGCTTGAGCGTGGCACGACGCACACGCTGATCGCTTACGGCGCGGGCGCTGACCTGCAAATCAGCGCGGTGTTGGATGATTACAGCACCGTGCCGACTGAACGGGTCGCCCGTGTGACCGTGTTCAATGCGTTCACGGGCGCGGAAGCGATCGAACTGGTCGATTTCCGTTCTGAGTTCCGCGACGATGATACCGTCCGCTTGACCGAACCGATTCTCGTGGGCGCGGCGAGTGAAGCCTTCGTGCAACCGGAAGGTTTGATCGATTGGGCGTTTGTTCCCGCAGGCGGGGACGAAAGCACGATCCTGACGCGCGTGCGTCAATTTGAAGTCGAGCGCGAAACGGCAACCCTGTTCGTACTCACGGCGGATCGCGTGCCGGAAGGCGTGGCGGTGGGCGGTCTGCTGCCCAACGTGCTGCCC
>JBGSRB010000557.1:0-3196 GCA_041737735.1 Anaerolineae bacterium
GATCACGCTGATAACGCAAGCCTTCAAATAAGCTCATGTCGGTGGTTTCATAGCCAATATCAACCACCAGCGTTGAACCATTGAGATCGACATCGGTTCGACGCTTGAGCGTCGCTGGATCATAAGCGTGGTGCATCAACGCGCCATAGCTTTCCGGCACGATCAGCAGGCGATCTTCGCTCAAGTCAAGGTGCAGCACATCCCCCGCCGCGTTGGTGATCGTGCGTTCGCCGAGCAGATAAGCGCGCATCTTGGCGATCACGTCATCATCGTTGTACTGTGCGATGGGAACATTGATCACACCCGTTGGGCGCACCAGCCCATCTTTATTCACCTGCTCGCGAAAGCACTGGAAGAACAACACATCGATCATGTGGAAATAATCCGCCGATGTGTAACGTTCTTGGCTGTTCAAGCGGCGGATGGCACTGCGCTTGCCATGGGCAAACACATCATCGATGCCGAATACGTCCACGCGATCGCCATAGCGGATGCTGAACTTAGGTTGCTCGTCTTTGTTGATCAGCGCGCGCTGTGTCGTCAGCGGGGCGACGACTGGCTCGAATAGCGTCAATTCTTGGGTGTCACCGCTGATGCCCTTACACATGCCATTGCCCGCGTCAAAGGCGAACAATTGCGGATAGATCACATTCAGCAGGCTTTGCGGCAAAACATTGAACATGCTGCTCATCCTTGAGGGGAAGATGCGCTAAGACGCTTATTGTAGCGTATTCCTAAAAGCTGTGTCAGGCAGTGCGCCCGCAAGGATCAGCGCATTGGGTGGCGCTGGCGCAGGGGCGGAGACTAGACTCCGCCCCATACGGACGTTTAGTTATAATTCAACTCGAAGTCTTCCGACAAGCTCCAACTGGCGAAGGGCTGCCCGTCGATGCCGATCTCCACCTGCGCGAACGCAGGCTGCGTGCCGCTTAAGCCTGACGGGAAATAGTTATATGGCACGAAAAACCAGAAATCATCCCACACGGTGTTGTCGAACTGCGGGCGCAGAACATCCTGCACGGTGAGATTACCCGACGACGTGCGGAAATCGCTCGGTGCATTCGTGCCGGGGATCGCCGTGCCATCTTCCCAGTAGAGGAACAACCCAACCCGAATATCCCCGTCACGATGACCAATCGTGTTGATGCGGCTGTGAACGCGCATCCCGGTGAGATTGTTGACCGTGACATTATGCTCGATGCGGTCAATATCGATGATTAACTGACGCTCGGCAAAGGTGTACTCAAAACCAATCGTGTTACTAAAGGCTGAGAAGGGTTCGCCATCAATGCCAAGCTGTGCTTCGATATACGCACCGCGCGTGCCAGTGCCACCATCGGGGAAACTGTTATACGGGATAAAGAACCACAGGTCTTCCCAAACACTGTGATCAAATTGCGGCGTCAGCACTTCCTGCATGGTCAAGTGACCACTGCCCGTGCGGTTGCGATCCGGCGCGCGGTTGCTGGCGACAATCGGCTCATCGTCATCCCAGAACATGAAAGCGCCGATCCGCAGGTCTTGTCCACGATAACCCAAAGCATTGACGATCATATGCACGCGCATTCCGTTCGTGTCGTCTAGTTCAACCGCATGATCGACACGGCTGATCTCGATGATCAGTTCTTGCGTCCCAGTGGGTTGCGGCGCGGTCTCGGTATCGGGCTGCTGTGGCACTTGGGTGGGCGCGATTACGACCGAGACGCCCATGCTCGACAGCGCGGCGCGTACTGCTGATACGCTTAGAATGCCGCCTAAACGACCGAGCGTGCGATCTTCCGAGCGCACCTGCGTCGGAATGCCCACCATCAAGCCTTGTCCGTTGACGACCAAGCCGCCACTGTTGCCGGGCGAGATTTGCGCGTCGGTTTGATACCAAAACGGGATGCGGTCGCCATCGACCGTCTCATTCTGGATCGTCGTGATCGAGCCGCGCGTCAGCACCATGTAGCCATCACCGATGCCGGGGAAGCCAAACACAAAGACCGTCTCGCCGATGCTAGGCAGCGTATTCGCCAATGAGATTGTCGGCAGGTTGAGCGTATTCGGCTCGATGCGCCGATTGTTGTTGTCACGGTCGATTTGCAGCACGGCGAAATCGATCGTGGGGTGAACAAGTGTTGGGGTGGCGTAATAGCGCAGTTCAGGCAGCTCGCCCAGATCACGGATCATCAAAATTGCGTAGTCGTCGGCGTCCTCTACTACATGCCGATTGGTGTAGATCACCCCAGTCGACTCGATGATCGTGCCTGATCCAGTGCTGACGACTTCCCCGTCAGTCATCGCCAGAATCAGCACCACGCTGTTAGAAATGCGGTCGATCTCCGACGACGGCAGCGAGTCCTGTTGGGCAAACGCAGCCGCGCCCGGCAGGATCAACATGAGCGCGAGCAAAAGCAGCCAGACCTTCTTCACAATGTCCTCCTCAAAAATGCCATGCTATCGTGTTGCATAAGAATGTTTTTGCTTCTAAGATCAAATCTTGATCTTGCTATAAACACACTGTAGCGCAATTTTCCGTTTTCAACATGCTAAAAGACCGTAAAAGAAAGTAGATTTATGCTAACCCAGCGCCTGTATTACGACGATGCCCTTACGCTGACCTTTCAAGCGCGCGTGATCGAACACACCACCCACGACGGACAACCCGCTGTCGTGCTGGATCGCACCTGCTTTTATCCGACGGGCGGCGGTCAGCCCCACGACACCGGACGGATCGAAAACGCTATGGTGATCGACGTGACCACGCGCAAGCCCGATAACGCGGTGCTGCATGTGCTGGATCGCCCGCTAGAAGCGGAACAGGTCACGGGTGAAGTGAACCGGGAACGCCGCTTCGATCACATGCAGCAGCACACCGGACAACACATCCTGACGCAAGCGTTCGAGCGCGCTTGCGCCGCCCACACCGTCGGCTTTCACTTGAGCGACGCCACCGTGACCATCGACCTTGATCGACTCGATCTCACGCCGCAGCAGCTTGAAGCCGCCGAAGCACTGGCGAATCAGGTGGTGTTCGAAAATCGCGCCGTCACAGCGGCAATCCTCACACCCGATCAGTTGAACGAATCGATTCGCATTCGCAAAGTTCCCGACCAATTAGCAACAGATGGCTTACGCATCATCACCATTGCTGATTTTGACGCGACCGCTTGCGGCGGAACGCATGTCACACGTACGGGCGCGATCGGGTTGA
>JBGSRB010000013.1:0-2510 GCA_041737735.1 Anaerolineae bacterium
CTGCTGGCGCTCAGCGGCGGCGTCGATTCGGCGGTGGCGGGCGCGCTGCTGCATCGCGCCATCGGTGATCAATTGGTGGCGGTGTTCGTCAACACGGGCTTGATGCGTCTGCACGAACCTGAAGAAGTCGTGACCGTGTTCCGCGATCAGCAGCAGCTCAACCTGATCGCCGTCGATGCCACCGAGTTATTTCTGGGCGCGCTCGCAACCGAGAGCGAACCCGAAGCCAAGCGCAAGATCATCGGGCGCTTGTTCATCGACGTGTTCAGCGCCGAAGCCCGCAAGCTGCACGAGGCGGGCGTGCAGTTTTTGGCGCAGGGGACGATCTATCCCGATGTGATCGAAAGCGCCGCCAACAGCAGCGCCGCACACGTGATCAAGAGTCATCATAATGTGGGCGGCTTGCCCGCTGATCTCGAATTTGACTTGATCGAGCCGCTGCGCGATCTGTTCAAGGATGAAGTGCGCGCGGTGGGAACAGCGCTCGGTTTGCCCGATAGCATTGTGTGGCGGCAGCCGTTTCCGGGTCCCGGTTTGGCGATCCGCTGTTTGGGGAACATCACGCTCGAACGGTTGGACACGCTGCGCGCCGCCGATGCCATCTTCCGCGACGAACTGACCCGCGCGGGCTTGCTCAAAGGCGACACCGCGCAGGCGTTCGCCGTGCTGCTGCCCGTGAAAAGCGTCGGCGTGATGGGCGACAATCGCACCTATGAAGAAGTGATCGCGCTGCGCGCCGTGACCACCGACGACTTTATGACGGCGGATTGGGCGCGCCTCTCCTATGACTTGATCGCGCGCGTCAGCAGTCGCATCGTGAACGAGGTGCGCGGGGTTAATCGCGTGGTCTATGACGTGACCAGTAAGCCGCCCGGCACGATTGAGTGGGAATAAGGGCGACGGTGTGCTTCAGCACTCGCGCGGAACGCGCACCGTCGCCCTTAGGGGCTAGAAGAATCCGCGCCGTGAGAAGCGTTCTTCTTTCCACGGATCGGCTTCGTTGTGATAGCCGCCCTGTTCCCAGAAGCCCGGCTTATCGTGCGCGCTGAACTCTAACCCGCGCACCCACTTCGCGCTTTTCCAGAAATAACGCTTGGGAACCAGCGTCCGCACGGGGAACCCGTGATCAGGGTCGAGGAATTCGCCGTTATATTTGTACGCCAGCAGCACATCATCATCGAGCATGATCTCCAGCGGCGTATTGGTGGTGTAGCTGTATTCGCAGTGCGCGATCACATACTTGGCGCTCTCTTTCACGCCTGCCAGCTTCATGAAATCGCGGAACAGCACGCCTTCCCACGTGGTGTCGAACTTGCTCCAGCGGGTGACGCAGTGAATGTCCGTCGTGATGGTCACGGTCGGCAGTTGTTGAAATTCCGCCCAGTTCCAGCGCTTTTCCTGCTCGACTTCGCCAAACACGCGCAAGTCCCACGTGGCTTCGTTGAACGGCGGTGTGGGTCCGTAGGTCAGCACCGGAAATTTCTGTGTGAGCGATTGCCCCGGCGGCAGGCGTCCCTCACTTTTGACTTGTGCTTCCTGGTTGCGCCGCTTGAGAATATCATCCATGATGCCCATGAGGGGGAATAACTCCGCACAATCTTGACGTTAGCACGATTATAATGGTATGTGCGCGCTTGTCGATATACTTCTCATCAATCTCACGGACGCCACACAAACCCGTTGATCGCGCGCGATCACGGACGCCACACAAACCCCGTGATCGCGCTGTCGAAGCCGCCATCGAACACCACGCGCGGCGGATCAGCCGTGTCGAGATCAAACGTGATCACCTGCTGAAGCTGCACCGACGCCGCGCAGCAGCGTCCATCGCGCAAGCGCTGCGGGCTTGACCATGTTAACGGATACGGCACGCGCAGCGCGGGCAGTCGTTCGCCCATCAGCGTGAACGGCACCAACCCGCCCCGATTACTTGCGTCATTCACGACGATCAACACATGCTGGCTGTCGGCTGACCACAACACCGCGCCATCGCGCGCACCCACCACCGCCGTGCTGCTGACCGTGATCAAGTTGCGCGTGAGAATTTGCAGAAACACGCGCCGATCATTACCAGCCACCATGTAAGCGATGTGGCGTCCATCGGGGCTGTAAGCGGGCGTGCCTTCGGTGGCGTTATCATCGGTCAGCGGGCGCACGCCGGAACCGTCAGCGGCGGCGATGTATAGATCGCTGACGCCGCTGCTGATCGCGCGGAAGATGATCTGCTGTCCATCAGGACTCCACGCCAGCGCGGTTTCGAGCAGATCATTGTTCGTGATCTGCCGGGTGGTCAGTGTGTCGAGATCGAGCGCATAAAGCTCGCGCTTGCCCGTGCCAACTGCCAGATACGCCAACTCACGCCCATCCGGATGCCACGCCAGCGCGAATTCGCTCTGCTGGGGACTGCGCGTCAGGTTGGCGCGCACACCTGCGCGCACATCGAACAGAAACAGATCGTCAAGCGCGCCCGCCCGCGCGCCATAGGCGAATTGATCGTCGCGCGGTTGAGC
>JBGSRB010000020.1:0-3822 GCA_041737735.1 Anaerolineae bacterium
GGATGCGGGCTTCGGCGCGTATGTCAAGCTGTGGAAACCGTTTTTTGTGGGCAAAGCGGCGTATGTCGCGCATGAAGCGGCGCGCGACGCCGAGATCGCGCGCTTTAAGCTGGTCAATCGCGGCGCACGACCGGCGCACCCCGGCGATCCCGTGGTGGATGCGCGCGGGCGTGTGATCGGCATCGTCACGTCGTGCAGCTTGGATGGTGAGGGCTTTCAAACGGGGCAAGCCTATCTTAAGTTGGCGCACACCACGCCCGACACGACCTTAGCCGTCTACTGCGGATCGGCGCGCGCGCAAGTGAACGGTTTCGCCAACGCCGCGCTGGGTGATCGTCTGCCTGTGCCAGAAGCGGCGCTGGTACTGTCGCGCTTCCCGAAGAAGAAATAAGCACGGGTTGATTGTGGGGCGTAGCACACCGCGCCCCACAATCAACAATATCACTCTGACCCGCCCAGCACGATCACATGCGTGCTGAACGGCGCTAAGCTCGTGATTGGCGTGTACTCCGCCGCGCTGATCATGGCGTCAACATCCGCGCCAAAAGCCGACACAGCATCCAACCCGACAAACGCCTGATCCAGCGTCAGCGTGTAATCGCTGACTTCGTTACGACTCAAGTTGATCAGCACCAGCACGGTTTGATCCTCGGTCTGCCGAATGAAACTGTACAACGCGCGGTCGCTGTTTGGCACAGGCACGTATGCCCCGCGCCGCAGCGCCGCATGATCATTGCGCAGTTCGATCAGCGCGCGATAATGGCTCAGCAGCGAGTCGGGATCATCGATCTGCGCCGCCACATTGACCTCATCGTAATCATTTTGCAGCGGTTGCCACACCCTACCCTCTGTAAAGCCCGCTGTATTCGGCGTAGTGTCCCACTGCATCGGTGTGCGGATGCGCTCATCGGGCTTGACGCCGATCATGCCGATTTCTTCACCATAATAGATGAACGGCACGCCCGGTTGCGTCAGTAGCAGGCTGGCAGCCACGCGCGCCTGATCGATATTGCCGCTCAAATGTGACATCACACGATTTTGATCATGATTCGTGAGGAACGCCGCGTATTGATCGCCCTGATACAGATCAATCACACGCTGTTGCAGCGCCGCCACCGCCGTATTCGTCCCGCGCATGGCGCTTTCGAGCATCGCGTTGGCGAGATCGAACTCGAACACCACATCAGCGCCCGCGCCCACATACGGCGCGGCGGAAAAGCTGTTGCTCCACACTTCGCCCACCAGCAGCGCCGCCGGATCGACGATGTTCACATAGCGCTGGAAATTCTGCACCCAGTCGCGCGTGGATGCGGTGTTTTCTTGGTCGCTGCCTTCTTCGATGATGTGCTTGTAGCCATCCAAACGGAAACCATCCACGCCCACATCTTCCAGCCAATAACGCGCGATGGCGTACATTTCTGCCGTCACCGGAGGATGCTCATAGTTGAGATCGGGCATTCCATCCCAGAAGATGCCGTAATAGTAGCGTCCACCGCGCGGATGCCACACCTGCTGCCGTTGGGGACCGCGATAGTTGGGTTGTTCATCTTCCCAGCGATACCATTCGGCGTAATACTCATCGCCACGCGCCGACGCCACAAACCACGGATGCGTTACCGCACTGTGGTTGACCACCAGATCGATGATCACGGCGATATTGCGCGCGTTCGCCTCGTCTAACAACTGGCGGAAGTCGTCCATCGTGCCGTAATCCGGGTTGATGCCGCGATAATCGGTCACGTCGTAGCCGTGATAGCTCGGTGACGGCATGATCGGCATTAGCCACAAGCCGCCCACGCCTAACGCTTCGAGATAATCCAATTGCGCGATCACGCCCTGTAGATCACCGATGCCGTCGCCGTCGCTATCGTAAAAACTGCGGACGAAAATCTCGTAAAAAACGCGATCATTCCACCACAACGGATCATCATCCTGCGCGGCGGCAGGAACGATACTCACGCCGATCAGCAGCGCGCACAAGGTTAACAGGATTAATTTTCGCATCATTCGTAACAACGTTAATCATCCTCAACTCAATTAATCGCCCATGCCATTGCGCAGCGCATTGTATAACGCGGTGACTTCGTTAGCGACCCCATACGCATTGAACGTGTCCCAATTCATTTGAGTGTTGGTGTCAAAAGTTTTCTCACACCACACCAAATAAATCTCGTGCTGCTGCTGCAGAAACTGCATATATAACTCGGTTGCGCTTTTCAAAAGTTGAAGTCTCATCTCGTCGGTCATGAGCTTAGTTCCTTAAAAAGTCGATAGGATTAAGTGATGCACATTTTAACCCAAAATGGACGCATCAACATGACGGTTGGGTAATCACAGCCTGAGCAGGGCAGACACACAGGTTTGCCCGCGTTTATAACTCCGTCCCCCGATATTGTATTTCGCAAGCCGTGCGCTACAATCGCGCTTTGTACCGCCTGTCACAAACAAAAGAGGGGACAGCATGAGAAGCCAAACACACAAGACGCTGGTGATTCCGGGTCCGGTTGAGGTGCGCCCGGAAATTCTCGACGCGCAAACCGAGTGGATGATCGGGCATCGTTCGACCGCCTTCGCTGAGTTATACGCGCGGTTGCACGGCAAGCTCAAGCAGGCGTTCTTCACCGACAACCGTGTGATCATGATTGGATCGAGTGGCACCGGCTTATGGGAAGGCGCATCGCGCAACTGCATCCGTGATGATCAGAAGGCGCTGCACTTGGTCGGCGGCGCGTTCAGCGAACGCTGGGCGCAGATCAGCCAGTCGAATGGCAAGCAGATCGACGTGATCGAAGTCGATTGGGGACAGGCGCACACGCCGGAAATGGTCGAAGCGGCGCTCAAGCGCGCCGATGCGCCTTACGATGCGGTGTGCTTCGTGCATAACGAAACCAGCACGGGCGTGACCAACCCCGTGAAGGATATTGCCGCCGTGATTCGCGCGCACAGCCCGGAAACGCTGGTGCTGGTCGATTCGGTCAGCGGCTTCTTAGGCGCGGAACTGCGCGTCGATGAGTGGGGCATTGACTTCGCGCTCACGTCGTCGCAGAAGGCGTTCGCGCTGCCGCCGGGCATCGCGTTTGGTGCGTGCAGTGATCGCGTTCTCGAACGCGCCGCGCAAATTCCCTATCGCGGCTACTACTTCGACTTCATCGAGATCGAAGCCGTCGGACGCAAGAATAACACGCCTTCCACGCCGCCGATCTCGCTCATGTTCGCCGCTGATCAGCAGTTGGACGACATTCTCGCGGAAGGCGTCGAAAATCGTTGGGCGCGCCACCTGAACATGCGCGGCATGACCCACGAGTGGGCGACCAGCCGCGACTTAGGCTTGTTCGCGCAGGATGGCTATCGCAGCCCGACCGTGACCACCGTCGCCAACACGCGCGCCTTCGACATCGACGCGATGGCGAAGTTCATGAGCGGCAAGGGCTACAGCATGGATAAGGGCTACGGCAAGATTAAAGGTAAGACCTTCCGCATCGCGCACATGGGCGACATGCAGCCCGCCACGCTTGAGGATATTTTCGCCGGCTTGGATGAATTCTTGGAGACGCTGTAAACATGGCGGATTTTCACGTTCTGGTTCCTGATGCGGTGCATCCTTCCGCGATTGAAAAACTCGACGCCGCGCCGAACATCACCTATTTAGCGCCCGGCGGCATGAAGCGTGACGAACTGCTGAGCGCGATCCGTTCCGCGCACGGCTTGATCATCCGCAGCGCCAGCACCATCGACGCCGAAGCCATCGCCGCCGCCGCCAAGCTCAAGGTGATCGCGCGCGCGGGCGTAGGCGTCGATAACGTCGATATTCCCGCCGCAACC
>JBGSRB010000101.1:0-3310 GCA_041737735.1 Anaerolineae bacterium
GACTATCGGCGGGCAGGGGTTCCTGCGCGAACACGTCGAGCGCCGCGCCGCTGATCCAGCCTTTTTTGAGCGCTTCGATCAGGGCGGCTTCATCGACCACGCCGCCGCGGGCAATGTTGATCAGCAGCGCGCTTTTGGGCATGGCTTTGAGCGTGTCGGCGGTGATGAAGTGCTGCGTTGCGTCCGTGAGGGGTGTTGCCAGCACGAGAAAATCGCACAGGCGCGCCATCGATTGAATGGCTTCGGGCGGGTAGATGCGATCGGGGATTTCGCCTTCGGGATCGCCCGTGCCGGGTTCGCGGTAGGTGTCGTTGTCGGCGGGGCGCATGGCGTCACGCTTGATCGCCAACACCTTCATGCCCATCGTGTCGGCAATGCGCGCGAGTTCGCGTCCGATGGCGCCATAGCCGACGATGCCCAATGTTTGCCCGCGCAGGGACAGCGGCGCGAACACCTGATAGCGCTGCGGATGCCATTCGGCGCGGCGCTGAAAATCGAGCATCGCCGGAATTTTGTAATTGAACGTCAGCATCATGCCAAGACAGTATTCCGCGATTTGCACGGCGTGCATGCCGCTGGTGTTGGTCAGTTCGACTTCGGGCGTATTGCTGATCGGCTCAGTGATCGCGTGTTCGACGCCTGCCGAGTGCAGTTGAATCCAGCGCAAGCGCGGCGCTTGTTCGGGCGTGGGAAATTGATTTAAGGTGTAGAGGACATCCGCCGTTGACCACTGTTCGGCGCTGACAGCGGGATGGGCGCGCACGATGTTGAGGCGCGGCGACACTTCGCGCAGCAGATCGAGCAGCGCGTCGGAAAAATCCATCGCCACGATCACGTTGATCGCGTCGGGTTGCGTCATGAGTCAATCCTTCGATTGTGGATGATGTTTAAGCTGAGACGAGTTTACGCGGCGCGACGGCGTAGCGCAAGCACCGCGCGGGTGTTAGATTCCAGATGGTGCTGCACACATAAGGACAAAACATTATGGGTTTGATGGATGGCAAAATCGCGCTGATCTTCGGCGTGGCGAATAAGAACTCGATCGCGTGGGGGATCACGGAACGGCTGCGCGCGGAAGGCGCGACGATCCTGCTGAGTTACGCGGGCGAAGTGATGAAAAAGCGCGTGCTGCCGCTGGCGGAAGAAATCGGCTGCGATTTCGTGGAAGAATGCGACGTCTCATCGGATGAAGCGCTGGATGCAGTGTTCGCTAAAGTGCAGGAACGCTATGGGCGGGTGGATGCGCTGGTGCATTCGGTGGCGTTCGCTAATCGCGAGGACATGGGCGGGCGCTTTGTGGATATTTCGCGCGATGGGTTCAAGCTGGCGTTGGACATCAGCGCGTACAGCTTGATCGCGATGGCGAAGCGGGTCGAGCCGTTGATGCCGGAAGGTGGCAGCATTTTGAGCCTGACGTATTATGCCAGCGAAAAAGTGATGCCGAAATATCATGTGATGGCGGTGGCGAAAGCGGCGTTAGAGGCGATCACGCGGTATCTGGCGAATGATCTGGGACCGAAGGGGATTCGCGTGAACGCCATCAGCGCGGGTCCGATCAAGACGCTGGCGGCGGCGGGCGTGCCGGGCATCCGCATGATGCTGCGCTACAGCGAAGAAGCATCCCCGCTGCGTAAGCGCGTGACGCAGGATGATGTGGGCAATGCGGCGCTGTTTCTGGCGTCGGATATGGGTGCGTCGATCACGGGTGAGGTGATGCACGTGGATGCGGGCTTTAATATTCTGGGCATGACGCTGACGGGGGATGATCTGGCAGCGATCAGTGATTGAGGGTTAGACCCCACCCTAGTTGTAGCAACTTGGAGTCAACGGATGTTACTCGCTGTTCGTAACATCCGTTGGTGTTTGGGCAGAAGGGGTTACGATGTTGACAAACTTGGACGGTGAGACAATCGAGATGCCTTGATATGACTCAAGGGTGAGCAAGTCGTTGTCACCAGATACAATTAAATCCGCTTCGCCGCCAACAGCACAGGCAAGAATGATGCGATCTTTAGGATCGCGGATGGCATCTTCTGGTACATCCGCAGGCGTTACTAGCTCCGCCATATTGCGAAAGGTATTCACTACTTGCGTTGGCGTTAGCCCGATGGCGCTAATCCGTGATGCGAATTTGGAGCTGCTGAGTTTACGTTCTAATTCAGCAAGGATGTTATCAGTGAGCAATAAAAGCGCCTGCTGTTGTTTGAAAACTTCAATTGCTTGCTCGGGTATGCCCTTCCAAAACAGGGCAGAGATAAAGAAGTTGGTGTCAACAGTGGCGCGTTTCATGGTGATGAAGTGTGATCTTGCTGTGTAATTTCCTCATCTGCTTCATCAATCCACTGATCAATTAGGGCTTGCGCTTCGGCTTCGGATAAAGCGCCATATTCAGCGCGAAAATTCGCCTGAAGTTGGTCGGTAATCGTCGTAAGCTGCTCGGCTGCCATTTCACGCTGGCGTTCGATTTCAGCCGTGATCAATTCGCCAATTTTTTCACTGGTGAACAATCCGGCTGCGCGTGCCTTGCGCTCGACATCTTCAGCCAGTTGCAGTTTGACATGCAGATTTACAGTTGCCATTAGATTACACTTCCACTTGCTTTGCTTCACTTATTATAGCGAATATACCGACGATCAGCTCACGGCAGCGTAAGGATGATCGGTTCGCCGTCGGTGATGGCGATGGTGTGTTCAAAGTGGGCGCAGAGCGCGCCGTCTTTGGTGACGACCGTCCATTTGTCGTCGAGTTCGCGCGTGTCGGGGCGTCCGGCGGTGACCATCGGCTCGATGGCGTAGGTCATGCCCATCTGGAGCGGATAACTTTTCCAGCCGCGCTTATCCGCTTTTTTGGGCCACCAATTGGGGACTTGTGGCTCTTCGTGCATCTGGCGTCCGACACCATGACCGGTGTAATCGCGCACGACGCCATAACCCTTGCTTTCGATGAAGCGCTGAATGGCTGCGGAAACATCGCGCGTTTGCTGCGGCAGCGTGGATGCCGCGATGCCCACGTAAAGCGCCTGCTCGGTCACATCGAGTAAGCGCTGGACGGCGGGCGGCACTTCACCGATTGCCGCCGTGAACGCGGCATCACCGACGAAGCCTTGATAGATCGTGCCAACATCGAGCGAGATGATGTCGCCTTCGCGCAAGCTGCGATGGGCAGACGGGATGCCATGCACGAGTTCATGGTTGATCGACGCGGTGATCGATCCGGGGAAGTTGGGCGAATTCTGCTTGGGATAGCCTAGAAATGCGGGCGTCGCGCCGTGATCGCGGATCACGGTTTCGGCGATGCGGTCGAGTTCAGC
>JBGSRB010000028.1:0-6307 GCA_041737735.1 Anaerolineae bacterium
AAGGCGTCCGATTGTGCCGCCCGTGGGGATGCCGGTCAGCGGCGCGCGGTTGGGCGTCAGCGTGGCGCGGATGCGCGGCGTGCCGATGCCGATCACGCAAGGGCAGGATGATCGTCGTCGTCATGCCTACGTCGTCGGCAAAACGGGCATGGGCAAAAGCACATTGTTAATGACGTTAATCTTGCAGGACATCGAGCAGGGGCGCGGCGTCTTTCTGCTCGATCCGCATGGCGACTTGTGTGATGACGTGCTGGCACGGATTCCCGCGCACCGCGCCCAAGATGTGATTTTGCTCGATCCGTCGGATGATCAATATCCCATCGGGTTGAACATCCTCAACGCGCGCAGCGAAGATGATCATAACCGCGTGGTCAACGACTTCATCGGCATGTTGATCCGCCTGTATGACCCGTACAATCAAGCGATTGTCGGTCCCATTTTTCAGCAAACGGTGCGTAACGCGATGTTGGCGGCGATGGCGCTGCCCGATGGCACGCTGATCGACGTGTATCAACTGATCGCGGACGAGAAGTATGTCAAGCGCGTGCTGCCCTACATCAAAGACCCGCTGGTGAAGAATTATTGGGAAGACATCGCCGCGCAGATGTCGAACGCGCGCGATGCGTGGAAAGCCGAACTGCTGCCCTATCTGCTGTCGAAGTTCTCGCGCTTTGTCGAAGATGCCACCCTGCGCCGTATGATCGGACAGCCGCGCACGAGCATCGATTGGGATAGCGCCATCGATGACGGCAAGATTCTGCTGATCAACCTGGCGAAGGGGCGCATCGGGCAGGAAACATCGCACTTCATCGGATCATTGATTTTAAGCGCGGTGCTGCAAGCCGCATTCCGGCGCGGACAAATTCCGCTGGCGCGGCGGCGCGAGTTCTACATGTACATTGATGAGGTGCAGAATTACGCCACGCCGATGCTGTCGACCATGCTCAGCGAAGGGCGCAAATTCGGCGTGGTGCTGACGATTGCCAATCAATTTTTGCACCAGCTTGATCACGGCACGCGCGAAGCGGTGTTCGGCAACGTGGGCAGCTTGTTCGCCTTCCGACTGGGGACGCAAGACGCGCCCGCTTTAGCGCCGGAGTTCTATCCGAGCTTTAGCGCCTCCGACTTGATCAACCTGCCGCAGTTCACGGCGTCGGTCAAGCTGCTGATCGATGGCGTGGCGGCGCGTCCGTTTAGTATGCGCACGCTACCCGCCATGACCCCGCCGGATTTCGCGCGGGCGGCGGCGATCCGGGGCGAGTCGCGGCGGCGCTATGGCACAGACATTGAAACGGTCGAGCGCGAGATCATGAAGAAGTTGAGTTAACGCCTCAGCATCGAAAACCCCACCCCGATCCCCTCCCCGAGTGTTGCCTGCGGCAAGCGCCAGCTAACGGGGAGGGGTAGCAAGCCGTTACGGGTCGGGTCTAGCACATTCCCCCAGTTAGCGCTTAAATAGAGGCAAGACTTTTTATACAAGATCAGAAAGTGAAACCTCGATCATGCGCTTTATTGTTCCCTTTAACGACGACTGGCTGTACACCCCGCGCGACGTTGACGCCAACACGCCTGACAGCACGTTCGAGCCGGTGACGCTGCCGCACACCAACATCGAGCTGCCGAGTCGCAACTTCGACAACATGGATTATCAGTTCACGTCCACCTATCGCAAGCGTTTCAGCATCCCCGAACGCATCGCCGGAAGCCGCGTATATATCGACTTCGAGGGCGTGATGACCGCCGCGCAGGTCAGCATCAACGGGCGCAATCTGGGTGAACACGACGGCGGCTTCGTGCCGTTCTCGTTCGACATCACCGATCACCTGACGGACAGCGAGAACCTGCTCACCGTCAAGGTGGACAGCAGCGAACGCCCCGACATTCCACCGAACGGGAATCGCGTCGATTATCTGACGTTTGGCGGCATCTACCGCGAGGTGGCGCTGCGTTTGGTCGAACCCGTGCATATCCAGATGCTGCACGTCCGCACGCTCGATGCGCTGGGTTCGCCGTGCGTCGAGATCGATGTGTGGGTGCAGAATCAATCCGGCAATGAGCAAACTTGTTTGCTGCGCGCGGGGACATCGGCGGGCGGCGAAGGCAGCGCATCGATCACGGTGGCGGCGGGACGCAGCGCCATGACCACGATCGCGCTCGAAGGCGGACAGTATGACCTGTGGACACTCGACGCGCCGACGCTGTACACCGCGTTCGTGGCGTTGTTCAACGGCGAAGCCACCGCCGACCGCTTAGAAACGCGATTCGGCGTGCGCGAAGCCGTGTTCAAAGCTGATGGCTTCTACCTCAATGGCGAACGCCTCAAGCTGATCGGGCTGAACCGTCACCAAACCTATCCTTACATTGGAGCGGCTGCGCCCGCGCGCTTGCAGCGGCAAGACGCCGACATCCTCAAGCATGAGTTGGGGATCAACATCGCGCGCACATCGCATTATCCGCAGTCGCCGCATTTTCTCGACCGCTGCGACGAGATCGGCTTGCTGGTGTTCGAGGAAATCCCCGGCTGGCAGTGGATCGGCGATGAGGACTGGAAAGCGTTAAGTTTACGCGATGTGCAGGTGATGATCGAGCGCGACCGCAATCACCCGTCGATCATTTTGTGGGGCGTGCGCATCAACGAATCGTGGGACGACTCCGCGTTTTACAGCGCGACCAATAACTTGGCGCATCAGCTTGATGCCACGCGGCAAACGGGCGGCGTGCGCTTCTTCCAAGAGAGCGAATTTCTGGAGGATGTGTTCACGTATAACGACTTCTCGAATACGGTCGTTGAGCCGCTGCACACGCCGCACTTGGTCACGGAATTCAACGGGCATATGTTCCCGACCAAAACCAGCGATCAGGAAGAACGGCAGATGGAACACGCCGTGCGTCACGCGCGCATTCAAGATCAGCAGATGGGCATGGATAACGTGTGCGGCGCGATTGGCTGGTGTGCGTTCGATTACAACACGCACGACAACTTCGGATCGGGCGATCGCATTTGCTATCACGGCGTGATGGATATTTTCCGCCTGCCCAAGTTCGCCGCTGATTTTTACGCCAGCCAAACGCCGCCGAGTGTGCGTCCGGTGTTGCAGGCGGCGACCTTCTGGACGATGGGTGATCGCAGCGGCGGCGGCAACAGCCCGCTGATCGTGTTCTCGAACTGCGACGCGATCCAAATTTATTATGGCGACAGCGCGATCGGGCGCTTCGAGCCGGATCGCGCGGGGTATCCGCATCTGGCGCACCCGCCCTACACGATCACGGCGTTTGAGAATACGCTCATGTGGGGGCAGCCCTACAGCGATCTGCGGATCGTCGGCTTGGTGGACGATCAGCCCGTGATCGAGCAGCGCTTTGAGGCGGGCGCGCTGCCGAAGTCGATCGAATTGACGGTCGATGATGCGGAACTCGACGCCGACGGCGCGGACATGACGCGCGTGATCGTGCGCGTGACCGATAAATACGGCAATCGTTTGCCCTATGCCAACACTGCGATCACGTTCGGCGTGGAGGGTCCCGGCGCGATCATCGGGGAAAACCCGTTCGTGTTGATCGGCGGGCAGGGCGCGGTCTATCTTAAGACAACGCACGACGCCGGAACGATCACGGTTACGGCGTCAGCGCCGCGGTTGGGCGAGGCGCGCGTGGTGGTCGAGTCGGTCGCGCGTTAGGGGAAGTCGGGGCGCATCTAGGTGTGCGCCCCTATGCGCATCGTTGTCGCCTACAGAATTTCGAGCAGTTCCACCTCAAAGATCAGCGTGGAATTGGGCGGGATCACGCCCGGCACGCCGCCCGCGCCATACGCCAGATTCGGCGGAATGGTGAAGCGATAGGTCGAGCCGACCGTCATCAACTGCACGCCTTCCGTCCAGCCGGGGATCACGCCGTTCAGCGGAAAGCTGATCGGCTGGTTGCGGCTGTAGGAACTATCGAATTCGGTGCCATCGATCAGCGTGCCGCGATAATGCACCAGCACGGTATCGCTGGCAACCGGACGCGCGCCGTCGCCCTCTGTGATCACTTCATATTGTAAACCGCTGGCTGTCGTTTGCACGTTGCCCTCCTCTGCTTGCCGCGCCATCAGCGCCACGCCTTCATCTTGATTGTTCCCCGCCTGATTGCTCTGGCTGGAAACGAACAGCGCCGCGCCCATGATCACGATGCCAATTAACGCCACAAACACGACCGCTGCGGTCGTTCTGTCTTTCAACACGGTGTCACCCTTCTGATCCGCAATCGTTCGTCATTTACGACTGCGGGTAGCATAGCACATCGCACCCATTCGCGCGATCACCGCATGGGGATGCCCGTCTCATCAACGCGCTGCTTGACAACTTATCCAATGCGGATTACATTAGGGGCAGATTATTTCACTGAGTGAAAAAACATGGCGGCGTTCAAGCGCGGCAACCGCGATCTCATTAAAGCGATGAACCGCAACCTGCTCGTGAACATTTTACGACGCGAAGGTGCGCTGTCACGCACGCAGTTGACCGAGATTTCCGGCTTGAGCGTGGGCGCGGTGTCGCAGATCACCACCGAACTGATCGACGATGGTTGGATGCTCGAATTAGGCGAAGGCGATTACACGGGCGGGCGGCGGCAGGTGCTGCTTAAGCTCAACCCGACGATGGGGTATGCGCTGGGCGTCAAGCTGATGGAAGATCGCGCGGTGTGCGCCGTCACCAATTTTGAGGCGCGCGTGCTGCATTATCGTGAGCAGCGCTTGAACAGCGACCGCGAACCGGAGGCGATCAGCGCGGCGTTGGCGCAGGTGGTCAACGCGCTGATCGCGTCGTCGGACTTGCAGCACGATCAATTTTTTGGCGTGGGCGTGGGGCTGGCAGGCGTCATTTACGATAAAAAAGGCGTCGTGCATTATTCGCCTTACTTCGGCTGGCGCGATGTGCCGCTGGCGCACATGCTGCATGAGCGCGTCGGGCTGCCCGTGATCATCGAGAATGATGTCAACACGCTAACGTTGACCGAGCATTTATTCGGCGCGGGGCGGCAGTGTAATAATCTGGTCGTCGTCACGATTGGACGCGGCATCGGCATGGGCATGATCCTCGACGGCCAGTTGTATCGCGGGGCGCAGGGCGGCGCAGGTGAAATCGGACATATCATCATTGATGCTTCACGCGCTACTGATGATCCGGCGGACGGCAGCTTGGAACGACTCGCCGCCGACCCGACGATCATCGCTGCCAGCGGCGCGGGCAAATATGCCGATCTGCAAGCGATCATTCGGCTGGCGGAAGGTGGCGACGCAAAAACGCGCGCGCTGCTGGCGGAAAGCGGGCAGTATCTCGGCATGGCGCTGGCGACGGTGGTCAACATCCTCTCGCCCGAAATGCTGATCATCAGCGGGGAAGGCGTGCGTGCGGGTGAACAGCGCCTGCAACCGATGCTGGCGGCGCTCAAGCGGTATGCGTTCAATGGGCTGCTCGATAATGTGCAGGTCGTGATCGAACCGACGGACGATCAGGCGTGGGCGCGCGGCGCGGCAAGTTTGGTGCTGAGCAAAGTGTTCGAGTCGCCGCTGGTCGAAGTGGATACAACAGATTAGTTTTTTTGCGACAAATTTTTCACTGAGTGAAAGAGGCTTGTGAGCATGGCAGGTTTGTATGGGTGGCATAAATGGAAATGGATCCTACTTTTCCTTGCCCCCAGTCTGATCGGGATGCTGGTCTTTATCGTCTACCCGATCATTTCATCGTTCTGGTTGGCGTTCAACGAGTGGAATCTGCTGCGCCCGCCGACGTTCATCGGGCTGGCGAATTTTGAAGAACTGCTGACCGACACGGCTTTCTGGAGCGCTTTACGCTATACGCTAACGTTCATCGTGTTATATGTGCCGCTGGTGTTCGTGTTGGGCTTGGCGCTGGCGCTGTTCCTCAACCAGAAGGTGCGCGGCATGATCATCATTCGCACGGCGACCTTTTTGCCCGTCGTGGCGTCGTGGGTGGTGGTGTCGATCATCTGGAAGTGGATTTTCAACCCGCAGTATGGCTTGGTCAATTATGGCTTGGGGCTGATCGGCGTTGAGGGTCCCGCGTGGCTGTTCGATCCAGCGTCGGCGGTGTGGGCGATGGTGCTGACCAGCGTGTGGAAAGACGTGGGTTATATCGCGCTGCTGTATCTGGGCGGCTTACAAGCCATCTCGGAAACGTATTACGAAGCCGCGCGCATCGACGGTGCGAATCGCTGGCACACGCTGCGCCAGATCACGCTGCCGCTGCTGACGCCGACCATGTTTTTTGTCGCCATCACTCTGCTGATCAACTACTTTCAACTGTTC
>JBGSRB010000033.1:0-4049 GCA_041737735.1 Anaerolineae bacterium
CAGCACCAGCGGCGGCAGCACATTGCTGCCTAACGCGATCAGCATGAAACGTTCCCCGATCAGCAGTCGCCCCACGATGTACAGCGCAATCAACGCGCCGTACATGACTGTTCCGGCTGTGACGAAGCGCAGCAGCGCACCAACCAAGCGATTCCCAAATTGCGTCAGTGTCATTGAGTATCCTATCCACGATTGGCAGCGAATGTTGGTTTATACACGCTTCGACCGTCACAGTCTCTACGCCAGCCTGATTATGCCGTTGCTTGGTTATAGATTACGGGCATTTGCCCCTTCCACTGGTTCCATAAGTCGTCGTCAGTGATCAAATCCGCCATAAAGTGACCGACGTTGATGCGACTGGTCAATCCGGCGTTAAAGATCGCGCTTCTCGTCGGTGACGGGTAGGCGTTGTACTCGGTCACCGCGCTTTCATCGATCAAAGTGTCCGGACGCACCACCGCCCATTCGATCATCCGCTGATTTTTGCCCAGCTTGGTTCGCAGATAATCCGCCGCTTGCTCGTTGTCAGCGTGCGGCGGCACCAGCAGCCGGATCAGCCCGACGACGCGCCGCTCGGCAAACGCAACCTTTTCGGACAGATCACGGTTACTGTTGCCTGCGGTGTTCATAAGCACAAACTTGACGGGAACTTCGGGCTTGTTGGCGTTGATGGCAGCGCACAAGCGGCGCACAGCATCGGTCACAAGCCTGCGCTGCCCATACATCCCCTTAAGCGTCATGTTATGCCCCAAACACGACGCCACCGCGCTGCATCCATGGACATGCCGCGCTAGTTCGCTGTCGCTCAGGTCGAGAAGGCTCGCAGTGATCACGGTCAAGTTAGCGTGCTTCCTGATCGCTTCGGGCAGCCGATCAGGTGATCGGACAATGACCTTGACCTGCAAACCGCGATCGAGCAGATGCTCGACCAGCAGCCGACCCGTCGCGCCCGTTGCACCAACCACGAGAATCGTCATGCGCTTGCTGCCTGTTGCGCTTCACCGACTTTAATGATTACGCTGCCTTGTTGATGCTTGCCTTCGACATAACGATGTGCGTCGGCGGTTTGCGCCAGCGGATAGCAGCGATCAATGATGGTTTTGAGCGCGCCCGCTTCAACTAACGTCGTGATCAGCAGCAGATCGTCCAGTTTTTCCATCGACAGCGCGCAGATCACTTTCTTTGAGCCAACCAGCGACGTGCGCAGCATTTGCATAAGCTGTTTGAACTTGAAACTGGCGAGCAGATACCGTCCGTTGGGGGTCAGCGAGCGCTTACTGCGCGCGAACGATCCTCTGCCTAGAATGTCGAAGATCACATCGTAGGTCACACCGTTGCGCGTGAAATCTTCGCGCGTGTAATCAATGACGTGATCCGCGCCGAGCGCGCGCACATAATCGAGACGCGGCGTGCTGCACACGCCCGTGACTTCCGCGCCATAATGCTTGGCAAGCTGCACCGCCGCCCCGCCAATCGAACCCGACGCGCCCAAGATCAAAACTTTCTGTCCCGGCTGAATGTTGACCTTCCTCAGCAGGTTGAGCGCCGTCAGCGCGCCATAGGGGATAGCGGCGGCTTCTTCATCGCTCAGGTTAGCGGGCTTCAGCGCCACCATGCCAGCTTCGGACATACACAGATATTCGGCGTTCGTCCCAAAATCGGGACCACGATAACCGAACACAGCATCGCCCACTTGAAAGCGCGTCACATCTTGACCGACGGCATCCACGCGACCGGCGAACTCTGATCCCAGAATGGACTTCTTGGGGTGCTTCAAGCCGAACTCAAGGCGGGTGAGCAGCCACAGGATAAAGGGCATATTGAACTCGCGCGCTGTGACGTTGCGAAAATTGCGCGCTATGAGGTCGCCATAGCCGACGGGCGACGCGGTGATGCGAACACGAATTTCGTTGGCTTGCGGTGTCGGCGTTGCCACTTCGCGCAGTTGCAGCACGTCGGGCGATCCATAAGCGGTGAGAACGATAGCTTGCATGATTTTTAGCTCCAGTGGTTGCTCTAGGTGTAATTGATGCGAACGGTTACGATCGTGGTTCTTCAAAGGTGAACACGGATTCAAGCCGTCGGTTGAAAACGCGCGCGATCCGAAACGCCAGCTCCAGCGATGGGTAGTATTTGGCGTTCTCGATGGCGACGATGGTCTGCCGCGTCACGCCGACTCGATCGGCAAGCTGCTGCTGCGTCATCTCGTTGTGTTCAAAGCGCAGCTTGCGAATGGTGTTGCTGATCAACGGGCTGCTGCTCATTGTTAGAATCCCCGCCGATAGAAGTAGAAGTGTGCGAGTTCAGTCGTTAAGTCGGTAACCACACCCGTAACCAACAGCACGCTGAACATGAGCGACGGCGGTTGATCGAGCAGCAAGGTCACCATCGCCAGCACAAAGCCGATCCCGAACACATAGCCCCCGTTCGTGCTGGCTTTCAGCTCGATCAGCTTATCGCGCTCATCCACGATATTCGGTTCGGCTTCGCGGCTGGCGATAGTGTTGAGGATGCTAAACACAATGTGAATGATGATCTTTGCCACAATCGTCACCACAACCAGCCCCAAGAAGAACCCACCCCAATAGCGCAAGACCTGCGGCGCGTAAGGATCGACCTGTGGGAACTGCTGCATCATATAGGCGGCATACAGCGCGGGAACGATCACAGCGCTGAATGATGCGACGAGCGCGCGGCGCTCATGAAAGGACATAGTGCTTGCTCCGCGTGTCAAATGTACACGACGCAATGTAAAAGATACTTGACATAAGGTAGCATGAAGCAATCACAGTGTCAAGTATATTTGACATAACGCGGCGTAACAAATTTCAAATAATTAAGCGTGGGATGAAGGGGCAGAATCTATTGGAGGGGTGCATACAGATGCGCCCCTCACTTCACGGACTTGAGCAAACGAGGATCACGCCAACGCGATCGGATGCACCCACGAACCTGTCGCGCCTTCCATACGGATCGGCGTCACGATCAGCAGAAATTCGTAAGTCTCGCTCGTGGCGAGTTCGTCCAAGTACATATTTTCGAGATGAGTCACGCCATTACGCACCAGCAGCAAACGATGCACCGGATGATCCCAGGGCGGGAACGCCTCTACCGTCAGATTATCCGCACCCGCCAGAATCATGCCGCGTTCGAGCAGCAGGTGCGCCGCTTCATAGCCAATGCCCGCCACCGCGTTGCCATAAGCGGGATTGCCCGAATAGATCATGTTGATGAAGCCCGTGCGGATCAGCACCGCCGTCCCCGGCTGGATGGTGGTGTTTTGCCGCGCCAGTGTGCCTTCGATGTCTTCACCCGTGATCTCGTAGAAATCGGGCAGCCGATCGACGCCTTTATACGCCGCCACATCGAGCAGCACACCGCGCGCGACAATCGGCGGCATCTCGTCGATGGTCAGGTGGGTTTGCCCCCGAAATGTGACGGACTCATCGGCGCGCTGCCCGCGACTGTCGGGGTCGAACATATAGACCGCGCCCTCGGGATCAGGCGCGTCGTTCTCATCGCGATGTTCCCCTATGTGACACAGCGCGTCAATGTGCGTGCCGGTGTGAGCCGCCATCGTGATGACTTCAGCCGCCGCCGACGCCGGACGCAAATTGATCAAGTCGCCATGACGCAGGCGCGGCGTCAGCGTATAGGGAACCATCGGCTCAGGCACGGGAATGCCCTCACGGTAGACCACCGCCAAACTGAACACTCTGCCCGTGCGCAGCAGCCCGATCAATTCGGGCGTCAGGTGTGGAACAGGCAGCGCGCCATAGGGTTTCATCTCACCAAATTCAACCATCAGCAAAGCCTTTCTTCAAAGAATATCGACCTAAACATCATTCTGCGTGACTAAGCGAACGCCGCGCCGCCCGTTGCCATGCCGGACGCACCGTTTCGCGCACATCACGATATTGCGCGTAAAGCTGATCATATATGCCCTGAAGCGCGGCATCCGGCTCGTGAACGCGCCTAACTTCCACCGTATTTAACGCCGCTTCGGTCAGATCGTCAAACCAGCCGATGCCCACGCCTGCCAGCAGCGC
>JBGSRB010000051.1:0-14977 GCA_041737735.1 Anaerolineae bacterium
TGCGGCATCCACAGCGCGCGCGCGACCGGCAGCTTGGGCAGCGGCGCATCCGGCGTGACCACATCGACCGTGTTCAGCAGCAAGCGCAGACGATTGCCCATATCGATCAGGCTGACGTTGATCGCCGCGCCCGCTGGCACATCGAACACCAGCCGCGCGGGATCAGCTTTGCCGCCGATGCCCAACGGATGCACCTCTAGGCGCGGGCGATCCGCCGCAATCGTCGGACACACTTCGAGCATGTGTGCGCCTAACACTTTATGTCCATCGGGGTGCAGATGATAGGTGTAATCTTCCATGAACGACGTGCCGCCATCGAGTCCGTCGCTCATCACTTTGAGCGCGTGCAGCAGCGCGGCGGTTTTCCAGTCGCCTTCCGCGCCGAAGCCGTAGCCGTCTGCCATCAAGCGCTGCACCGCCAAGCCGGGAAGCTGCGTTAAGCCGTGTAAATCTTCAAACGTGGTGGTAAACGCCTTAAAGCCGCCTTCATCCAAGAACGAACGCAAACCGATTTCGATACGCGCCGCCTCACGGATCGAGTCGTGGCGCGCGCCACCGCGCTGGAGATCAGCCGCGATGCTGTACTCCGCTTCGTAGGTGTCGATCAGCGTGTTGATCTGCGCGTCGCTGGCGGCGTTGACGTGCGCGACTAGATCGCCTACGCCGAACCCATCGACCGAACAGCCGAGCGCGATCTGCATTTCGACCTTATCGCCTTCGGTCACGGCGACCGAGCGCATGTTATCGCCCACCCGCGCGACTCGTAAGCTGCGCAGCGCGTGCCAACCGCACGCCGCTCGCGCCCACGCGCCTAAATCCGCTTGAATGGCGTTATCCTGCCAATGCCCGACGATCACTTTGCGGTTGAGACGCATCCGACTCATGATGAAGCCGAACTCACGGTCGCCATGCGCCGCTTGATTCAGGTTCATAAAGTCCATGTCGATGTCTGCCCATGGAATGTCGCGGTTATACTGCGTGTGCAAGTGCGCCAGCGGTTTTTGCAGCGCGCTCAAGCCCGCGATCCAATTTTTGGCGGGTGAGAAGGTGTGCATCCACGCGACGACGCCGACGCATTCCGGCGCGGCGTTGGCTTCCAACATCACACGCTCGATCGCGTGCGCGGTGGTCAGCACGGGTTTGAAGATCACGCGCGTTGGAATGGCGGGGCTGGCATCAAGCGCGGCGACGATGGCGCGCGCATGATCCGCGACTTGTTCGAGCGTGTCGGCGCCATAGAGATGCTGGCTGCCTGTTAAAAACCACAATTCAAAATTGTGCAGCGTCATGAGGGGTTATGTCCTAAATTTGAGCAGCAAATAAAGCGCGTCAATCGTGACGACGATCATGATTGTATAACTGCGCGCGTGATTTTGCGGATTTTTGGCGATGGGGAATTACATCGGGTTGGAGAGACGCACGATGCGCCCCTCCACCGTTGGATTGAATTCGCGCGTTATAAGCCGAATCCATAGGGATACAGCGGGGCAGCGCCCGACCGTAAGCGTGCTGCTGTCGGCAGTTGATCCATCGACGCGATCCAGTCGTGGGGCAGGCGTCCGCTGAACGGAACTGCACCCACCAGCAGATCAGCCACGCCCGCGCCTTCTGTACCGGGCAGCCATGCCGCCACAATCGCATCGCACAGCGGCTCAACATCGGTGATGATCAGCGGGCGACCGGAATAAATGACTAGCACCAGCTTGGCGCAGGCTTCACGGGTTTGCGTGATCAGCGCGCGATCAGCGTCGGTGAGTTCGAGCGTGTCGGTGTCGCCGCAGCCTTCCGCATACGGGCGTTCCGCAATCACGACGATGCCGACCGGCGCGCGCGCGCCCGTGAAATTGGCGTCGGCTTGATAATCGATCACGGTGTCGGCGGGCAGGGCGGCGTGTAAGGCTTGTTGCAGCGTCGTGCCAGCCGTGATCGCACCATACGAACCCTGCCATTCGATTGACCAGCCGCCGCACTGCAAGCCGAGATCAGCCGCCGCCGCACCCGCCAAGCGCACACAGGGCAGATCATGGGCGACGGGCAGTGCGTCATTATTCTTGAGCAGCACGGCGGATTTTTGCACTGCTTCCCGTGCCAGCGCGCGATGGGCGTCACCGCCGACGGTTTCCAACAGCGCCGCGTCGGGGATCGGTTGCTCGAACAAGCCCAAGCGCGCTTTGACGTAGAGAATCCGCTGCACGGCGTCGTCGATGCGGCTCAACGGAATGTCGCCCTTTTCGACGGCGCGCGTGGTGGTGTAAATGAAGGTGGTGTAGTCGTAGGGCGTCATGATCATATCGACGCCCGCATTGATGCTTTGCACGATGCAAGTGTAGAGATCGGGCGAAAGCTGGTTGATGCCCATCCAATCCGAGATGACGAAGCCGGGGAAGCCGAGTTCGTCTTTCAGCACGTCGGTCAGCAAATAGCGATGCCCGTGCATCTTCAAACCGCGCCAACTGCTGAACGACGCCATCACCGTGAGCGCGCCCGCGCGCAGCGCATCAAGATAGGGCGCGAGATGCACGGCGCGGAACTCGGCTTCGGGCAGGTTGACATCACCCTGATCGATGCTCCACAAGCCGCCGTTGCTTTCCCAGAACTGCGCCCACGATACCGTTTGATGCGTGCCATATTCCGCGCCGCCATCGCCCACAAAGTGTTTGGCGCACGCGGCAGCACCTTCCGCTTGTAAGCCGCGCACATACGCCGCGCCCAATTGCCCGACCAGCCCCGGATCAGCGCCGAAGCCTTCATAGGTGCGTCCCCAGCGGTAATCCTGCGGGACGGCGAGACACGGCGCGAAATTCCAATGGACGCCCGTCCCCAACATTTCGCGGGCGGTGGCAGCGCCGATGCGCTCGACCAGCAGCGGATCGCGCGCCGCGCCCAAGCCGATCTGATGCGGGAAGATGGTCGCATCGCGCACATTGTTATGTCCATGCACGGCATCGACGCCATAAATCAATGGGATGCCCAAGCGGGTTTGCAGCGCGGCTTCGGCAAACCCGTTCACCATCGCGCGCCACTCGGCGGGCGTGTTGGGATGTGGGCTGCCGCCGCCGCCGCTTAACACCGAACCAAGATGATGATCGATCACGTCTTGCGGCGTAAGGCTGTTCTTTTCGACCTGCGTCATCTGTCCGATTTTTTCGGCAAGCGTCATTTGCGCCAGCAGATCAGTCGTGTTCAAGCTTGTGGTGGTCATGATGTTCCTCGCGGAGCGCGGGACGCAGACCGCGCCCCGCACAGCGTAAAATCAGAGTTAAGATTGCCCCTCAACGATCAGCAGGGTGAGCGAATCGCCCGGCACGGTGATCGTGTCGCCTAGTGCTTGCATCCCTAGTGATTCAGCGTTGTGTTCGGCGTCGAGGCGCACCACTTCCGCTTGATCGGCGGGCGTAAAACCCGTGATCGTCAGCGGGGCGGTGGCGGCGTCGGCGCTGAAATTGACGATCATGATCGTCAGCGCGCCGTCGTCACGCTGCGCCGCGTAGACGTTCAGATCAGGCACGTTGGAGCTGGTCATGAGCGCTTCCGTGCCAAATTGTTGGTAGAGTTGGAAGGCGTAATAGGTCGGGCGCACATCCGAACCTGCGATCAAGCCAAAGCTGAGATCGCGCCGTTGGAAGTCCCAATAAGCGGCGAACTCGACGCGCTGACGCATCAAGCGTCCTAAGACATCGCCATACCAGATGGCGTTGTAGAGCGAGTCCATGGTGGCTTCGCCGCGCAAATTGTTCGCCCATGATGAGTTGATCTCGCCCACGGCGATCGGAATGTCGCGTCCGGTGACGCGCTGCACCGTTTCGCGCAGCATCGGGATGATGTTGTCGTCCCACTCGCGCGAGTTGAGGCGCAGTTCATCGCGCGTGACCAGCGGATTCGCCTGATTGCGCGGGAACGGATAGCGGTGGATCGAGATGACGCCGACCAGATCGCCATTTGCCTCTAAGAAGGCTTCGAGCCACTCGACGCCGTTGGCGTCACGCAGATTTTGCTCAGGCACGCCGGGGTATTGATGCAGATCGGGACCCACCAGAATGATCGACGGATCGACGGCGAGCATGGCTTCAGCGTGCGCGCGCCACTCACGGTTATACTGCACGGTATCGTATTCCATATCGAACAAGCTGGCGAACAGCGTCGGCTCGTTGCCGATGCTCCAGTAGCGCACGTTGTAATCGCGCTCGATGTTGGCGTAGCGCACATCTTCGGCGGAGGCTTCGGGCGTGCTATCGTGCAGGCGCACGGTGATCAGCGCTGCTTGAGCGTCGATCATGCGGGCGGTCGCCATAAACGTATCGATGTTGCCCGCTGTCAATTCGCGCTCATCGCTGAAACCGCCGCCCCAACGCAGTAGCGTGACGCCCGACACCTGCGCGGCGGGGATCATCGCCGCGGGAACGGCGGAATAGATGCCGAAATTCGCGCCCCGAATGAGTGGGCTGATCGCGCCCAACGGCTGATCGACATTCACGATCAACCCGTCAGCATCCTGCGCGAAGGCAGGCGCGACGGCGACAAGCATGATCACGATGAGGACGATCAGATGCGTGAAACTATTGCGTTTCATTATTCCCCCCCAGACGCCAGATACGCCGGATACAAGCGCGCGACGTGTTCAGCCGGTGACTGATAAAACTCGTCGGGTGTGATGTCGAGCGTCACGGTGCGCGTCGGGGTCGGCTTGACCATCGGCTTACTGGCGGCGAATTGACGCAGCACTTCCGCGTGCGGCTTGAGCGATCCATCGGGGCGCACCAAGCCAAAGAAACGCTCGTGAATCGATTCACTGCACGGCGGGCGATCCCATAAATCGGACACGTAATCGGCATAGCACCACATAAACGAACCGGTTGATCCGACTTCGACCAGCTTGGGCAGCACTTGCGCGATATACGCCGCTAAATCTTCTTCCGATGCCATGAACTGCGTGCGCGGCTTGCCGTAGGCTGTCCATGACCACGTTTGCGAGGGCGCGCCGGGAGGGGCGGTGCAGCCGCCCCATTCTTCCATAAGCGTGGGCTTGCCGCATAGCGCCGTGACCAGCGCGCAGGTGAAGGGAACCCAATCGGGATCGAGCGGATCGCGCGCCAGCGGGATATACATCGGGTAGGAGTGCATGACGGCGACATCGGTCGCGCCATACACCTGATCGATGCGTAAGCCGTTGTCTTCAAACAGGCTGCCCGAATGCAAGCCGCATGTCACCGGATGCAGCGGATCGATCGCGCGGATCAAGTCGACCATTTCGCGCGTCCACGCTTCGCCGTCAGCGCCGCTGTGGGGCCACGCGAACAAGTCGGGTTCGTTGCCGAGATTCCACATCCATGTTGCCGGATGATCCTTGAGCGCGCCGACGACGGTGCGCAGCAGCAGGCGTTCGGCGTCGAGCGCAACCGGATCGTGGAACATATTGCGATACGCGCCCTCGACGATCTGCTCACCGCTGACAAGTTGTTTCAGATGATGCGACGGCGGCGCGGCGTGTGCGTCGAGCAGCCAGCCGGGTGACCAGTTGGGACCGCTCATATGCCCCGTGAAGAAGGTCACGTCCAAGCCTAAGCCGCGCTCGGCGGCGATGTCCGCCACTTTGATCAGGTTGTTGATGTGCGCGCTCGGCACGACATCGGGCGCGGGCTGCCAATCGTCCCATAAGAGGAACAGGCGCACGACGTTCAAGCCCACGTCGCGGATCACGTCGAACTCGTCGCGCACTTCGCCCGCGTCAAAACGCTTCCACCAATACATGGCTTTACGCCGGGGCCAATAATTGACCCCGAGTAAAAACGGTTGAGCCTGCGTCATTTATCCACACCCGTCACGACGACGCCGCGCATGAAGAACTTTTGCGCGAAGAAGAAGATGATCACGGGCAGCGCCAAGCCCATCAGCGCGGTTGCCTGAATCAGGTGCGGTTGCTGACCATAACGGAAGTTGAACACCTGAATGCCGACCGAGATCGGCTGCAATTGGGGTTCGCCGAGCAGGTAAATCAGCGGCGAGAAGTAGTCATTCCACGCGAACACAATATGGAACAACGCCACCGCCACGATCACGGGCCACGACTGCGGAATGATCACGCTGATCAAAATGCGGAAAGGTCCCGCGCCGTCGATCATCGCGGCTTCGTCCAGTTCGCGCGGCAGCGTCAGGAAGTATTGGCGCATCAAGAACACGTTGTAAGCATTGGCGAAGAAGTGCGGCACGATCAGCGGCAGCCACGACCCCACCCAACCGATTGCCGAGAAGAACATATACGTTGGAATCAGGGTGACCTGCGTCGGCAGGATGATCGTTCCGATCAGGATCAGGAACAAAATATTCTTGCCCGGAATCGGGAAGCGCGCGAAGGCATACGCCACGCAGATGCTTGAAATCAACGTGCCGACCACGCCGAAGGCGGCAATCGCAATCGTGTTGCCCGCCAAGATCGGGAAGTTGACTTGATCCCACGCTTCACCAAAGTTGCCCCAACGCGGCGCAACTTCTTCAGCAGCCGACAGCGTGCGCCATGAGCCTTCCCACGTGACGCGCTCGCTGGTGTCCAACGGATCGATGAACTCGCTGCTTTGGCGTCCCGGCTGAACCAGCGCCAGTTGACGCACGCTGCCATCGGGCATGGGAACAGCGTACACATCGTACAGCTCGCCTTCAAACTCGAACTTGATGCGATCAACGGGCAGGATCGACCCAGAGGCGCTGTCAACGATCTGCTGACGATCCTTGACGGAGGTCAGCACCGAATAGGCGAACGGCATCAGGAATAACCCCAGCAGCATGAGGGTGAACATGGTTACGGTGGCATATAAGCCAAAACGCCGCATTTGCACGCCGTAAGCAGTTTGAAAAAAGTTATTTTGTTGCGATAAGGTGCGGGCTGCCATTACACATTCTCCCCACTGGTGTAGTAGACCCAATAGCGTGAAGTGGCGAACAAAAAGATGGTGGCAACGAAGGCAATTGCGAACAGCATCCACGCTAACGCTGCGGCATAGCCCATATCGCTGAACACAAAGGCAGTTTTATACAAATGAATGTTGAAGAACATAGTCGCACCACCCGGGCGACCGGTTCCCTGCGACAGGATGTAAGGAATCTCGAAGTAGCGCAGCAAGCCGATCACTGACAGTACGAGATTATAGAAAATCACGGGGGAGATCATCGGCAGCGTGATCGCGCGAAAGCGGCGGAAAGGGCCCGCGCCATCGACGGTCGCAGCTTCGTAAAGTTCGGTCGGCACACCCTGCATTGATGCCAGCGTGATCAGGAAGGCATTACCGATGCCCCACAAGCCGATGATGTTCATCGCCGGGTAAATCCAGCCGACATCGTTCAACCAGTCGGGACCTGCGACGCCAACCAGATCAAGCACGCGATTGATCCAACCGCTTTCACTGTTGAGCATTCCGCCCCAGATTGCCACCGCCGACACAATTGGCACCATATAAGGCATGTAGAACAGCGTGCGAATGAACGGCTTGCCCACCAACCACTTGGAATTGAGCAGCGCCGCCAGCAGCACGGGCAGCACCAAGCCTACCGGCAGGGCGATGGCGGCAAATTTGAGTGTTGCCGAAAGTGAGGTTGCCACCAACGGATCGGTGAACAACTGCGCGTAATTGCGTAACCCAATGAAGTTAAACTCGCCAGCGCGCGTCAAGTTGTAATCGGTGAACGAGAACACGATTGACGCGATCATCGGGAACAGCGTAAAAACCATAAAGCCGATGATCCACGGCGAGAGAAACACCAGCCCCCAAAGCTGCTGGCGACGCTTGATGTTGAACTTGCGTGCAGGGCGTTCGTCAATCGTGGGCGCGAACGTTTTTGCTGGACTAACGGAGTCCATGAGGCGACCCTCCAAATTAAACTAGGTGGAAGTTACGCAATTGACGGGTTTGGGCAGTCACGCAGTCTAACAAATGGTGTGGTTGTTGCTGCGGGCTTGAACGTGCCAAGCCCGCAGCAACATCATTTGTAGATGGTCGCCCGAAGATGTGGGCGTAACTTCTAAAGCTTATTGCACTTCGTCGAAAATCGCTTGCAGCTCGGTCACGAACACATCGAACTCAGCATCGAGATCAAGATCGGGTGTGTTCGCCAGCAGCGTGCTGAACGCCGTGATGCGGTCGCGCGATTTCAGGTAGTTGGGCATCCACGCTTCGTGGCTGGGGTTGTCGGCATATTCCAGACCTTGCCCGACGACGCCCCAGTTGACGCCTTGCGTGTAGCGCTCATCCAGAATGGCGAAGAACTCGGCTTGCTCTTCTTCACGTGCGGGCATACCGCCATACACGCTCAGCAGTTCAAGCGACGCCTCACCGACCAAGTGGGTCAGCACGCGGAAAGCTTCTTCGGGGTGTTCGGTGCCGTTGTAAACGCGGAAGGTGTCGGCGTGCAGGCGCACATTGGTTTGGCCATTGTACGACGGCAGCGGTGCCATATCCCATTCGACGCCATCCAAGCAGCAGGTGTACCACAGGTGCGACTGCGCGATGGCGACGTTGCCCGAATTGAAGGCGTTACCAGCGGCTAAAACGTCACTGCTTTCTTGCGCGGCATTGGGGATGAAGCTGTCCGTCCACACGCCGTCATACCACCAGCGGAAACCTTCGCGCCAGTTTTCAGGAAGTTGCGCTTCGCCAGTTTCCGGGTTCCACAGTTCTTCAGCGCCCCACAGCGAAGGAATTTGACGACCTTCACCGTACCACTGGAAGGCGAAGCCCCACTGCACGATGCTGTTGGGGTCGAAGCCGTCCATCGTGGCGTCGGCACCATTGGCATCAACGGTCAAAACCATCGAGACTTCGCGCAGGGTGTCCACGTTCCACTCGACTTCGGTACCGTCAGGCATGACGTACATGTCGCCGTAGTTTTCGGGCGGGTAGTTCAGACCGGCTTCGTCGAACAGCGACGGACGGTAGTACAGCATCGACGGGAAGGTCGCCAGCGGCAAGCCGATCAGACCTTCGGGTGTGCGGTAGAAATCGACAGCGGCTTCAGTCCACTGCGTCAGGTCATAGCCGGTGCTTTCGACCAGCGGCTCGAGATCGAGCCAAATGTTGCCGAAGGCGTTCGCGCCATCCGAGCCGACGGGTCCGATGATGTCGGGCCCATTGCCAGCAGCCAACAGCGTGCTGAGCGTGTCGCGGGCGACATTGTTTTCGGCAACGTTGATGACCAGTTCAATATCGGGGTTGGCGGCATTGAACGCAGCCACGACTTCTTCTTGCACGGCAAGTTGTTCCGGTGCGCCGCCCGTACCCAAACCGATGAACCACACGATTTGCGTGCGATCCTGCGCCGCCAGCGGCGCGACGATCAACGCCAGCACCACCAACGCGACCAGCGAAATAAGCGAGAATCTCTTGAACATTTTTCTAGCCCCCTAGAGGTTTACAAATTACGAAAGACTTAAAGCACGGCATTTTGATAACGTTGTGACTGAATAAGCATATACCTCCTTGCTTGAGTTTATTTTTAAGCATATGCCAAAGGAAGCGTGGCAGGCGGGCGGTGGTTCACGACCGCGCGCGGCTGCGCCCCTTTGCCTGCTCACATCACGGTTGATCCACGAACGATCAACTCGGTTGGCAGCACAATATGGTGTGGGTGTTGCACGCGCCCATCCAGAATATCGATCAGCAGTTGCGCGGCGGTAAACCCAACATGTTGCACGTTGTGGCGGACGGTGGTCAGGTGGGGTTGAAAGATCATCGCAATATCGAGATCATCGAAGCCGACCACGGCAATATCTTCGGGAACGCGCAAACCCGCTTCGTGAATCGCGCGGATTGCGCCTGCTGCAATCGTATCGCCCGCGCAGAACACAGCATCGGGGCGCAGCGGCAGCAGTTCTTGCATCAGGCGATAACCATGATCAGCGTTGAATCTGCCATAACGCACCAGCGACTCATCGAGCAGATCGTTGGCGATCAGCGCTTCCCGGTAGCCTTGAACGCGATCCAGCGCGTCTTGGATCAGCGGGTCACCGCTAATGTGCGCGATGCGCCGCCGCCCGATCTCAAGCAAATGACGCACGACTTCGTGCGCCGCGCCGACGTTATCAATCGTGATATAGCTGACCTGATCGGCGTGCGCGGAGGGTGTTTCGACCATAACAAAGCGTCGTTTATGACTCAGCAGGTATTCAAACAGCGGATCACCCACGCTGACCGATGTCAGGATCAAGCCGTCGGGTTCACGATGGCGCGCCACGCGCTTGCTAAAGGTTCCGCGCGTTTCGTTGCTTTCCGCCAACCACAGCAGCATCGCATGATTACGCTCGTTGGTGCCTTCTGCGATGCCTTGCAATAACATTGGAAAGTAGCTGTTATCGCCAAAAAACACGTTGACCGTTTGCGGAATGGTCACGCCGATGATGTTCGAGCGGCGTGTGACCAGCGTGCGCGCCGCCGGATTAGGCGCGAACTGTTCCTGTTCGATCACTGCCAGCACGCGCTGGCGCGTCTTATCACTGACGTGCGGATCGTCGTTGACGACCCGCGAAACCGTCGAGCGTGAGACTTGTGCTTTTCGTGCGATATCTTCTAAATTCATCAAGAAAGACTTTCCAAAAACGCAATTTGTGATTTTGGGAGCGCTCCCAAAACTTAGGTTAATCCTAAATGAGTTTGGGGTGGCTGTCAAGAGATCAATTGTGCAAGTCATACAAAATGCTGGAATTGCCTGTGCCGCACGGGAAGATTTTCCGTCTTTATACGGTTTTTACACAACCTATGCGACTTTACCTTTGACTCGACGTAAATAGATAACGTAAACTGTCTCAGAAGGTTTACCCCACCTTTCTTTTGGTCAAATGAGGAGCAATAACAAAATGATGAAGAAATTTGCTGTGCTGTTGGCTGCGGCGGCGCTGCTGGTGCTGATGGTGCCGGGTGCATTGGCGCAAGACACCTTCGGTTTGAACGCCGATGATTACGCGCTGTTTGAAGCCGCCAACGCCAACAGCGCTGAGTTTAACTCGCTCGGTTACAGCTTTGTGCTGGCGGCTGCCGTCAGCGGTGTTGACGGCGGGCCTCTGACCGCGAACCTGAACGGCAGCGGCGTGATCGGCGTTGGTGCCGACCCGGTCTTCTCGATGCTGGTCGATGGTCAGATTTCGGAAGCGCTGGGACCCATCGATGCGGCGCTCGAACTGCGTCTGCTGGGTGAAACTGTGTACGTGCGCTTGGGCGAAGAATGGATGGGTTCGACCATCGACGGGTTGCTCGGTTCGTTCGGCGCTGGCATGGGCATGGGCGGCGACGACATGGGCGGCATGATGGACGACCCGATGAGCGCCTTGCCGCCGGAAGCGATGGGCGCATTGATGGGCTTGTCGATGCTGGATACGTCGGAATATGTTTCGATCAGCCGTGCCGATAGCGATGGCGTGGCGGTGTTCACCACCTCGCTGGATGTGTTGGGTCTGCTGTCCGCGCCCGAACTCGCGCCCGTGTTAGGCATGGCGATGGCGCAGGGCATGGGCATGGGCGACGCCGCCATGTCGCCGGAAGAACTGGAACAGATGTCGATGATGATCGGCATGTTGTTCTCGGTGGCGAACATCGAGCTGGCGCAGTCGATTAACCCGAATACGCAGTTGATCGAGCGCACCGTGCTGACGCTCAACTTAGCCATCGAAGGCATGACGCCCGAACCGATCACGATTGATGTGACGTTCGATGTCGCGTTGGACTACAACGCAGCGGTCGATGTGGTTGCGCCCGAAGGCGTGGCGGTTAACTAAGCGCGCGGCAGCCTAAAATCGCGCAGCAATGAACGGGGCGATCCTCACTCAAGAGGATCGCCCCGTTTTGTTTACACCTGCGGCACGAGATAAATGATCGTCACGCCGTCGCCGCCTTCTTTGGGCGTCGCGCCGACCGACTTCGAGATCAACGGGTGATCGGCGACGCGATCCTGCACCGCGCGACGCAGCGCCCCTGTGCCTTTCCCGTGAATGATGCGCCCAAACGGAATCCCGCTGAGATACGCCGCATCAATGTAGCCATCCAACCGTTCGAGCGCTTCGTCCACGCGCGCGCCGCGCAAGTCGAGTTCCAGTCCCGGCGACTCGCTGCGCGGAATGCTCAGCGTCGGCGTGATCTCGTAAGCGCTGGCGCGGCGGCGCTTGAGAATTTTGCGTTCGGCGCGCGTCGGCTTCTTGAGATCGCGCAGATGAGCGCGAATCTTGAGCGTGCCGATCTGCACCATCGCCTCTTCACGGTCAAGCTCGATGATCGTGCCTTCCGAATTGAGCGCATCCAGCCATACCGCCTCACCCAAGCGCGGTTGCCAGTCGATTTCCGGCGGCATTTCCACGCCATCGCTGTTGACGGGTTGGCGCATCGCCCGTTCGACCGTGCCTACGCCTTCCTGCACGTCGCGCAGTTTTTCCAGCGGCAGACCGGCAAGGCGCATTTCTTCGCGCAGTTTCCGCAGTTCGCGCTTGAGTGTGTCGAGTTCGTCTTGCGCGTTGCGGCGCGCAGCGTTGATCACGTCGCGGCGTTCGTCCTCAATCAGATTCAAGCGGCTGACCAGATCGGCACGCGCGTTTTCGACTTCTTCGCGCAGCGTCGTGATCGTCACCTGCTGCTGGCGAATATCTTCGCGCGTGCGGTGAATTTCATCGAGCAGATCATCCGCGATCAGGTCTTCCGTCGCCACCATACCGCGCGCATCCTCGATGATCGCCACGCTTAAGCCGAGGCGGGTGGCGATCGCCAGCGCGTTTGAGCGCCCCGGCAAACCCAGGATCAGGCGGTAGGTGGGTGCGAGCGTTTCGAGATTAAATTCGACGCTGGCATTGCGCACGCCGGGCGTTTCGACGCTGTAAACTTTGAGTTCCGGGTGATGCGTCGTGACCATCGTCGTGACGTGTTGTTCGCGCAGATGATTGAGAATTGCGCGTGCCAGCGCCGAGCCTTCCGCCGGATCAGTGCCAGCGCCTAATTCATCGAGCAGCACCAGCGAGCGTGCATCGCACTGATCCAAAATGTGGATCGTGTTGGTCATGTGCGACGAAAATGTGCTGAGCGATTGTTCGATGCTTTGTTCGTCGCCAATGTCGGCATACACGCCTGTGAAGATGGTCAGGCGCGCTGCTTCGGCAGGCAGGTGTAAACCGCATTGTGCCAGCAGCGTCATCAAGCCGACGGTCTTGAGCGACACCGTTTTACCGCCCGTGTTGGGACCTGTGACCACCAACACGTAAGTTTCATCACCGAAAGTCACGTCAATCGGGACGACATTCCCCGCCAGCAGCGGGTGGCGCGCCCCGCGCAGATCGATCACGCTGCCGGGATGCTTCGCCCCCGCGCGCGGCTTGAACTCGACCAATTCCGGTTGCGCGGCGTTGAGTTCGTCGGCATAGCGCGCTTTGGCGAACACCAGATCGAGATACGCCAGCACTTCGACCGTGCGCACAATGTACTCGGATTCGTGCGCGACCATATCGGTCAGCGCCAGCAAAATCCGGCGGATTTCTTTTTCTTCGTCGAGCTGCAATTCGCGCCAGCGGTTGTTCAGTTCGACCGTCTCTAACGGTTCGATGAACAGCGTCGCGCCCGACGATGACGAATCATGCACGATGCCGGGGATTCTGCCCTTGTAATCGGCTTTCAGCGGGATCACGTAGCGCCCGTTGCGCATGGTGACGATAGCTTCTTGCAGCAGCACTTGATTCTGCGATGAACTGACCATACGTTGCAGCTTGCTTTGCAGGCGGTCAAACGCGATCTTCAAATCGCGGCGGATCATGGCAAGCTGCGGGCTGGCGCTGTCGCGGATCACGCCTTGCTCATCCAGCACGCGCCCGATTTCCTCTTGCAAGCCGGTACATTCTTCCGCGCCTTCGGCAATATCCGCCAGCAGGGGATATTGTCCTTTCATGCGCCCCAAGGTGCGCTTGAGCGTGGTCGCGCAGCGCAGCGTCGTTTTAATATCGAGCAGCACCATCGGCTCGATCATGATGCCGCGCTGCGCCAAGATCGAGGGTTCGCGCACGTCGCGCGCGCCGCCCAACGACGCATTAAATTGATTAGCGAACATCAGGCGCGCTTCGGCGGTTTCAGCCGACCATTCGCGCGCTTGACCTAAATCGGTGGTCGGGAACAGGTCGCGCGCCAGCGTTTCACCCGCCGAAAACGTGGTGAATTTCGCCAGCCGCGCCAGCACTTTATGCAGTTCTAGGGTGTGTAAAGTTTTCTCGTTCATCCATTACATCTCGTCTTAACACGCCGATCTACTGATGGCGTGCTGATGGTCAAGGGTTAGGCAATTCGTCATGTTCAGTATAGCAGTCGGGGGTGTTCATCACAATAGTCAGGTTCATAAAGGTTCAGGGCGGATAATCGACAAAACTTAAAACTCGCATTGATCGTTCTTATGGTTATAATGTGGGATAACAGCCGCACGTTATGGGAAAATGAGGGATAAGCGCCTCATGGGTTATTGGGGTTGGCGACCGCTGGTTCTGGGGCTGTTCATCAGCAGTTGGGTTGTTGGTTGTGCCGTCGTGCCTCAGTCCGCTTCACCTGCTGCGCCGAGTGCATATCCCGAAGTCACATTAACCAGCGGACGCTTGCCGATCACGCCGCTGCCCTTGCTCGTCACGCTGACGCCCGTTGTCATCCCCGCATCGCCCTTGCCCACCGCCGCTGATGATGCAACTCTGCCGCACGTCAGCCCACCGATCTGCATGACGGACAACAGCGGACGCGCGATCTGTTTCGGGCGCGTCGATAACCCCTTTGATCATGCGCTCGTCGGGGTCGAACTGGAAGCGCGCGCGTTGGATGCACAGGGCATGTTGATCGCGCATGTGATCGTGCCGCTAGTGCTGCACCTGATCGCGCCCGGCGGCTTTGCGCCCTACAGCGTCAGCTTTGAGGGTGCGCCCGCGCTGGTCGAAGCGCGTGCCATCGCCGCTACCGCCGCGCCGTATGGGTCACCCGCGCCGTTTGAGGTTGAA